>JBNJFN010000244.1:0-5389 GCA_051746885.1 Bacteroidota bacterium
GAGTATGTCCAGCTTCTCAAAGCCGAGGTCTTCGGCCGAATACATATCCCACTGGGTGGTGGGATACCCCTTGGGAGGAAGGTCGAGCGCGGTATAGCAGGTAACGGGTTTTTCTGAGATCAGCACCCCGCCAGCATGTATGCTGCGCAGGTTGGGAAAGTCGGTCAGCCGCTCGGCCAGCTGAAAAATCTTGTTCACCGTGGCATCCTGGTTGATGTGCCGCCCGGGCTGCTCTACAATGGAGTCGATCTCCCCTTTGGGCAGGCCATATACCTTGCCCAGTTCCCGTATAATGGAACGTCCGCGAAATGTGGAGATGGTACCCAGCAGAGCCGTGTGTTCCTCCGGATAGGTCTGGAAAATATAATCGAGCACCTCATCACGCTCCTTCCAGGAAAAGTCGATGTCAAAATCGGGCGGGCTGGTCCGTTTGGGATTGATGAACCGCTCGAAATACAGATTCAGCTCGATGGGATCCACATCGGTGATGTGCAGGCAATAGGCCACCACGCTGTTGGCACCGCTCCCCCGCCCTACATGATGAAATCCCCGCTGCATGGAATAGCGTATGATATCATGGGTGATCAGAAAATACGCCCCAAACCCCAGCCGGTTGATGACTTCCAGCTCCCGGTCAACTCGCTCGCGGGCCACGGGATCATCAATGCCGTAGCGTTCCTTCATGCCCTCATGGGCCAGCGTTTCAAGCAGCTCCCGGTCCTTCTCCCCACTTCCGGTGAAGGTCTTTTTGTTCTTAATATCCCGGCCAAAGTGCAACCCGGACAGGTTTTCGATGATACGGGCATTCTCGGTCAATACCGGGAAGTGCTGATACTTTGCTTTCAGTTCCTGCGGCGGGTAAAAAAATTCCCTGTCAGCAGCCAGCCAGTTGTCATTTAACTGGGCAAGCAGGGTGTTGTGGTCGATGGCCCGCAGGTGCCGATGGACCTCCAGGTCTTCCTTCGAGAGAAACGTCACCGGATGGATGGCCATCAGCTTTCTGGCCCGGGCAGGGTATTCTTTACCCACGATCTTGTTGATCTCCTGAAGGCGGATGCCCAGGAACTGATTGTCTTTAAGCTCTGACGCCTCCACCGTGCCGTAGGGAAATACGAACATCACCTCCTCCAAAACAGGTGGCCTGGCTGGCAAAGATTTTTTTCTCAGCCGGTAATGGCTCAGGAAATTGTTCAGGTGATACACTCCCTCCTGGCTTTTAGCAATACCCGTGTAAAGCCAGGTATCCCGATTCCTGAATTCGATTCCTGCAATGGGGCGCAGGCCGTATTCATGGCAATATTTGGTCAGCTCAATGACCCCTGAGGTATTGTTGATGTCGGTCAGACACAGGTGATCCATCCTGCAGGAAGCCGCCCGCTTCACCAGGTTTTCCACGGAGATCACTCCATACCGCAGACTATAATATGATTTGGCCAGAATCATGGACGGAAAATAATGAAAAAAACCCATCTGATTTTTACTATAACGGGGAAAAAATGCAAAAATGGCTTTGGATACTTATTGGTAAAGTGGTTTCGTTTATAATACAATTCAGGAAATCAATCAGAAAAAAATTGGTATATTTGTAAAAATTGGTGTTTTTGGTAGGAGAATTTTTAATAGTTAAAATAATCATATTATGAAAAACGTGACAATCAACCTAAGTAATAAAGCAGCAGAGCGATATTCTAATCTAACAAAAACAGAGAAAGAAACGCTATCTGCATTATTTGATGAAATATTAAAAGATAAAAGGACTTTGTTCCAAGTAATGGATGACATGAGTGAGTATGCAAAGAAACAAGGTTTAACCCCTGAAAAATTGGATGAGCTTCTCAATGACGATGAATAGATGGATTTTATTGCAGATACAAATATTTTAATTAGTGCAGCGTTGATTAATGACTCTTCACCAGGAATTTCATTACGAAAAGCTATAAATATAGGAAATATATTATTTTCTCAAAGTACTATGGAAGAATTATTGGTAACCCTGAAAAAAGCAAAATTAAAAAAGTATATAAGGACTAAGGACCGTTTTGTTTTTATAAACAGAATAATGAGAAAAGCAATATTTGTGGAAGTTAACCATAAGATAAATGAATGTCGTGACCCAAAAGACAATAAATTCCTGGAACTCGCTTTATCTGGTAATGCAGATTGTATTATCTCCGGTGATGAGGATCTGCTCATTTTAGATCCCTTTCGGGGTATACCTATACTCACGGCTAATGAATTTCTTGATAGATATTAATTTTGCAAAAAAGCAGAAGATGAAAACAACAATAACAGATAAGGAGATAGAAAGCGTTAAAAACAAAATCATTAAAGAAATAAATCCCAGGAGAATTTATCTTTTTGGTTCAATGGCAAATGGAACAGCTAATGTAGACAGTGATTTGGATCTTTTTATAGAGATAGACAATACCTCCGATATTTTCAGTGTCAAAAAGTTACTTAACAAAACTTTCATTAACCGAACTTTCCCTATGGATTTTAAGGTTGAAACCACCCAAATGATCAATAAAAATAAACACAATAGCGCATCATTTTTCAATCAGGTTATACTTAATCACGGAAAACTTATATATGAAAAAAGATGAACCTGATATATCGGTTTGGCTGAAATACGCTGAAGGTGATTTACATTTAGCTCAATGTGGTATGCAGGATAAAAATCCGGTCTATCATTCAATCTGTTTTTTATGTCAATCCTCTGCTGAAAAATATCTGAAAGCGCTATTATTGAAGAATAATTGGAAACTCAGAAAAACACATGATTTGATATTTCTTTTAAACGAAACCCAAAGAATAATTAATCTGGATATCCAAGAATTAATAGATGAGGCTTCTTTATTGAATTCTTTTGTGGAAGAAACTCGATATCCAGGAGATATAGATTTAGAGTATTTCAATCGAAATTTAGCAGAAGAGACAATAAATGCTGCAGAAAGGATTAAACAATTTGTTATAAATCATATATAGTAATCGATCCAATGAGCCACCTCCACAAAATATTGAAACTTGGCAATCCCAGACTCCATGAAGTATCCGAAAGCCTGAAGAAAGATGAGCTGCCTAATGCTCTGGGCAAAGCTTCCGAAATGCACGATCTGATCCTTGAATACCGCAAAACATACGGTTCCGGACGTGCCATGGCTGCTCCCCAGATCGGATACCAAAAGCGGATGATTGCCCTGTATATCGATCGTCCCCTGACCCTGATCAATCCGGTTTTATTCAATCATAGCAGTGAAATGATGGAGCTGTGGGATGACTGCATGAGCTTTCCCAAACTGCTGGTAAAGGTCATAAGGCATAAAAAATGCAGCATAAGGTATTTGGACGAAAACTGGAACGAGCAGACCAAGGAGCTGGAAGACGATCTTTCTGAACTACTTCAGCATGAATATGACCATCTTGACGGCATACTGGCCACCCAGAGAGCCATTGACGACAAATCTTTTGCTCTGGCCTCAGAGATAAAAATTCAAAGCTGAAGCGCTCAGTTTCCTGCTTCACCTTTTCCGGATCCATCCACAAAACACAAAAATTTAGGGGCAAAACATGGTATTGCCCTCATAATTCTATACTTTTGACAGGCATTTTGAAATTTGTTATAACAACCGGGAGATTACCGGACCATGAGAAAATTTTTCCTTTTTGCCTTACTGATCGTTGCAGCATGCTCATTTTTCTCCTGTGAAGAGCAGGAGTGCGATCAATCAATGAATAATAACGCCGGAGTCGCATTTTACACCTTTCAAGATGATGCTGAAAAAGAAGCGGCAATTAAGACCTTATCCGTTTATGCCGAAGCCCGGTCCGATTCTTTGCTTTATGATTCATCAGCCAATCGCAGGGGTGTCAGTCTACCCCTTGATCCCTCCAAAGATTTCAGCCATTTCATTTTTGTTATTGGTTCATGGAATGACACGGTAAAAATCAATTACAGCCGGGAGCTAAATCTGGTTTCCCAGGCCTGCGGCTTTATGACGGATTTCCATATAAAAGAGGCAAAAACCACGCACCATCTTATTGATTCGATAGTGGTCACCAATAAAGAAATTACGCAAAACGAAGATGAAACACATTTTAAAATATATTTTCCTCCTCCTGATACTACTGGGCAGTAAGTTTCAGGAAGGTAACGCTCAGGACAAAAGGATTGTCGGACCACGTCTGGGGATTGATGTGTCTGGGTTTGCCTGGGAATACTTCGTACCCTCTAGAAGAAATATAGGAATTACAGGGGATCTTGAAATCAATCCAAAGTATTATGCCGTTGCTGAGGCAGGCAGGCTGGAAACAGACCGGAAGGAAGAAAACCACCATTATCTTTCCAACGGCTACTATGGAAAAATCGGATTCGATCGCAACTTTCTGGAGCCCCAACCGTTAAGCCGTTACGACATGCTTTATGCAGGTTTTCGTTTGGGCGGGGCCACCCTCAGTCACCAGGCAGAGAATATTGTCATATCAAACGAGTATTGGGGGGATTACACAGGGAACATCCCCTCACACAGGATCAATTCCCTTTGGGCAGAAGTTGTTGGAGGAATCAAAACGGAAGTTTTTAAAAACTTTTTCATGGGCTGGTCAATTAGAGGCCAATTGTTGCTATTCCGACAGAAAGAAGCAGAAATGAAGCCCTGGCTGATTCCGGGATACGGAAACCCTGAATCGAATACCTCCATATTTATCACGTATACCCTCTCCTACCGGATCCCCTTTCTTAGGGTTTCTGAAAACCAATAGCTCAGCAAATCCGGAGAGCATATTTTCTTTCTCCCACAATCCCATTGAATAATATGATATATTCCTTTTCTGTATCCTTATGACACACCCATTATTTTGTTTAAAATATGCTTATTTATATTAGACATATTTAATGGATATAAAACATCAAATTTTAAATATATTTCCATAATATAAAGAATGTAAATTTATTTAGAATAATTACAATTGTTAAACTTTTAACTTTATCACATTAAACAATATTTATCTGGGTGCGTTTAAAGATCATTATTAATTCTAAATTTAAATTATTATGGAAACATTAAAGAAAAATCTCAGATTGTTCATGGTTATTGGACTGGTAGCCATGATGGGACTTACTGCCTGTGAAGAAGAAGAACAGGACGAGATCATGGAGACGGAAGAGGAAACTATTGTGGATGTAGCATCTTCCGATGATTCTTATTCAATTCTGGTTGAAGCCCTGGAAAAAGCAGACTTAGCCTCTACCCTTGAAGGTGATGGGCCTTTTACAGTTTTTGCACCGACAAACGAGGCTTTTGAAAGCCTTTTGGAGGATCTGGGTGCTTCATCACTTGACGATCTCTCCGCCGAGCAGCTTGAACCCATACTGCTGTATCACGTGGTGAGC
>JBNJFN010000245.1:0-3176 GCA_051746885.1 Bacteroidota bacterium
GCCATGTTAAAATCCGAACAATCTATAGGAATTTTCGATTCAGGAGTGGGAGGCTTGACTGTGGCTTCTGCCATTAAATATTTGTTACCCAATGAACGCATCATCTATTTCGGAGATACTGCCCACCTCCCTTATGGCGATAAATCCAATGAAACCATCATTAAATATTCCACTCAAATTACTGACTTTCTTTTGGAGAAAAACGTGAAAGTCGTTTTAATTGCCTGCAATACCGCATCGGCAGTGGCCTATCATGAGCTTGTCAGTCATTTGAATAATAGTGTGTTCTTAGTGAATGTGATCGATCCGGTAGTCAATTATGTTACCGGCCATTTTTCAGGAGGAAAGATAGGCGTGATCGGTACAAAGGCTACCATAAAAAGCGGGAGCTACGAACACAAAATTCTCGGGAAGGATAACCAGATAAAAGTGAGTTCTTTGGCCACCCCCTTATTTGTACCAATGATTGAAGAAGGATTTGTATATGACGACATTAGCAATGCCATCATAAGGGCTTATCTGTCGGACAAAAGGCTGGAGAATATACAATCCCTGATTCTGGGCTGTACCCATTATCCCATCATAAAAAATCAGATCAGGAGATTTTTCGATTTTAATGTGGATGTAGTAGATTCAGGCAATATTGTAGCACATTATCTTCAAGAATTGCTTGAAAATCATAGTCTTTTAAGCGATCATAGGAATCCGGAGCATGTGTTTTATGTATCCGATTATACCGAATACTTTGAAGCCATAGCCCGGATGTTCTTTGATGAACCCATCTATCTGGAAAAGAAAAATATCTGGAAAGAATAGGAATCAGATAGAAGGCAGGTTATATTCATTCGAAAAGGATTTAAGGAAGCTACAGGCAATTCATGGGGAATTATCTTTCCCTGCCGCTTTTAACTTCCGGCTTTTGCCAGCTTGGCCAGTCTGTCCTGCAACTCATACATCTCGTCTCTTAGTCGGGCTGCTTCCTTGAAGTTGAGCTCAGAGGCAGCTTTCTCCATGGCTTTTTTGTTTTTCTCGATGGCTTTTTCCAGGGCTTCTTTGCTCATATACTGCATCACCGGATCAGCAGCGGTGTCCAGTTCCTGTGGTTCGGTATAGGCCCGGGGCTGGTACTGTCCGATCTTTTCCCTGTAATCGGCCATTACTGAGCGGGAGGCTTTCTCTATCTGTTTGGGGGTGATGTTGTGTTTTTCGTTGTAGGCAAGCTGTTTTTCTCTTCTGCGGTTGGTCTCATCAATGGTCTGCTGCATTGAGCGGGTAATTTTGTCAGCATACATGATGACTTTACCTTCCAGGTGCCTGGCTGCTCTGCCTGCCGTTTGGGTAAGAGATACAGTGGATCTCAGAAATCCTTCTTTGTCTGCATCCAAAATTGCTACAAGTGATACTTCTGGCAGATCGAGCCCCTCCCGCAAAAGGTTCACGCCTATCAGCACGTCGAATGTGCCGTTTCTCAGTCCGTCCATGATCTCCACCCGTTCCAGCGTATCAATGTCCGAGTGGATGTACCTGCATTTGACGTTGAACCGGGTCAGGTATTTCGTCAACTCTTCCGCCATCCTTTTGGTTAGTGTGGTGACCAGCACCCGCTGGTCGTTTTTCGAGCGCTTGCGCACTTCTTCCATCAGGTCGTCAATCTGGTTGAGGGTAGGCCGCACTTCGATCTCCGGATCCAGCAGACCGGTAGGTCTGATCACCTGTTCGACAAATACGCCACCACTTTTTTTCAGTTCGTAATCTGCAGGGGTAGCGCTGACAAAAACGACCTGATTGAGCAGATTTTCAAATTCCGCGAACTTCAGAGGACGGTTATCCACGGCAGCCGGAAGACGGAAGCCATATTCCACCAGGGTTTTCTTACGTGAATAGTCCCCACCGAACATGGCATGGATCTGCGGAATAGTTACGTGGCTTTCATCTACCACGATAATGAAATCATCGGGGAAATAGTCTAGCAGGCAGAAAGGTCTGGAGCCTGGCGAACGGCCGTCGAAATAGCGGCTGTAGTTTTCAATGCCGGGGCAGTAGCCCAGCTCCCGGATCATTTCAAGATCATATTCCGTTCTTTGCTTAATGCGTTTGGCCTCCAACTCTCTCCCCTGGTCTTTGAAATACTGGATTTGGTCCTGCAGATCAAGCTGGATCTGTTTAATGGCATTGTGCATCCTTTCTTTGGTGGTTACAAAAATGTTCGCCGGAAAAATGGTAGCATTCTCCACCAACTCTATGGTGCTGTTGTTGTAAGGATCGTACTTCTCGATCTCATCGACCTCGTCCCCCCAGAAGGTGACGCGATACGCATGGTCGCTGTAGGCCAGGAATACATCTACCGTATCGCCGTTTACGCGGAAATTACCGGGTTTGAACTCCAGCTCGCTTCTCGAGTATAAGCTGTCCACCAGCCGTCTCAGAAACTCATTCCTTCCGATTTCCTGCCCGGCTTCGATCTGGATTGTGTTCTTGTGAAAGTCATCCGGATTGCCGATGCCATATAAACAGGAAACCGAAGAGACGACAACTACGTCCCTGCGACCGGACAGAAGGGAGGAAGTGGCGCTCAGCCTTAGCTTCTCGATTTCTTCATTGATGGAAAGGTCCTTTTCGATGTAGGTATCGGTTACGGGGAGGTAAGCCTCTGGCTGGTAGTAGTCGTAATAGGAGACGAAATATTCTACGGCATTTTCCGGGAAGAATTCCTTGAATTCTCCGTAAAGTTGTGCCGCCAGTGTTTTGTTGTGGCTAAGCACCAACACGGGCTTATTGATGTTCTGTATCATGTTGGCAATGGTGAAGGTTTTGCCTGAACCAGTCACGCCCATCAGGGTCTGAAACCGATCGCCCCTTTGTATGCCTTCCGTAAGTTGTTTGATGGCTTCGGGCTGATCGCCTGTGGGTTTATATTTTGATGTAATCCTGTAGCTCATAATTGGTTTGTCTTAGTTTTCTGATAAATACCTGAATGTTCCATAAATGGCCAGATGATCGCTGTATCCGCCATAATAGTCGTTGCCTCCGTAAGTCCGGTCAGGCACCTTTGCTGCTTTATCCGGTGGATCATATAATACCCATGGCGGATCAAATATCCGGACATTTTCCCCGCTGATATAATATCCCCGTTTTTTCAGCAGGGGAGAGGATACAATGAAGTTGTCCAGCATGTA
>JBNJFN010000245.1:3276-5388 GCA_051746885.1 Bacteroidota bacterium
AGGCTAAACAAATTTATTGCCAACAGTGGTTTGTGCTCACGGCGTGAGGCGGATGAGCTTATCCGTTCGGGTAAGATCACCGTTAACAATCAAAAGGTAACAGAACTGGGCACAAAGATAAAATCTACGGATGAAGTACGCTATAAGGGTAAAGTACTGCAAAATGAGCGGCCTGTGTATATTTTGCTGAATAAACCCAAGGATTATGTTACCACTGTTAAGGACAAAAATGCCCGGAAGACTGTTATGGACCTGGTAGAAGGGGCATGCCCCCAGAGGGTGTATCCTGTTGGAAGGCTGGATAGAAACACTACAGGCGTTCTGCTTTTGACCAATGACGGAGAGTTGGCCAAGCGCCTAACCCATCCCCGTTATAAGAAAAAAAAGGTTTATCATGGGGTTCTCGACAAGCCTGTGACAAAAAAGCACCTCGAACAAATTGCAGAAGGGGTAGAGCTGGAAGAAGGTATTGTAGCTGCTGATGCTGTAAGCTATGTGGATCCGGAGGATAAAACTCAGGTAGGTATCGAGATCCATACAGGCCAAAACCGTGTGGTAAGGAGGATTTTTGAGAATCTTGGATACAAAATAAAAAAGCTGGATCGCGTATATTTTGCAGGACTCACAAAAAAGAATCTGAAACGTGGCAGATGGCGGTTTCTAACACAAAAGGAAATCAATAGGTTGAAGATGAATGCATTTCAGTAGAGTTGGATAGGGTGATATCATTCATTTCTTCCTTATAAAATCCTTATGCTATGCGGAAATCATTCCTGATTGTACTTTGTTTCATAAGCGTTCATTTTGCCTTTGCCCAGCCTATAACTATGGAAGGGAAGGTTCTTGATGCGGAAGATCAAGAACCTCTGGCTTTTGATAATATACTGTATGGAGACCCTGCGAAAGATACCACCACCTATCAGGCCGTTGACACCATCAGAAAACAGCGAGATTTTGATGAAAGAATGAAGAGTTTTAAAACCCTCTCTTCTGGTTATTACCCGGTTTCTTTTCTGAATCTGGATCTTACTAAGCTTTTCAATTATAATCAGTATGAAGGGTTCAGGCTGGGAATGGGTCTGATGACGAATGAGGTGCTTTCAGAGTTTTTTTCCGCGGGGGGGTATTTTGGATACGGCTTTCATGACAAGGACTGGAAATACGGAGGTAAACTCCGTTTTAACATTCATGAGGAATCAGAAGGCCAGCTTGAATTCAGTTACAAGGATGATGTTGCAGAGACCGGCGGTTATCAGTTTCTAAAGGAAAGTGGTATTCTTTCTCCGGCTATGTACCGGCAATATCTAATCGAGCGTATGGACAGGGTTAGAGAGATACAAATGAGTTATTCCCTGAGAACCCTGAAGTATTTGAGGTTAAAATTATTTATCCGTCAATCAACGGTAGATCCACTGAAAGATTATCAGTTTCATAAAGATGAAAATGGATGGCAGAATAATTTCCACATTACGGAAAGTGGTTTTAAAGCCAGGTTTGCCTGGAAGGAGGAGTTTGTAAAAACGCCGTGGGGCAAATGGTCGCTTGGGACAGATTTCCCGGTGGTTTATATCAATTTTACCCGGGGTATGGATATTTTGAACGGCCAATTTGAATATACTAAGGTTGAGGCTGCGGTATCGAATGAAATTCGCATTAAAAATCTGGGCAAAACCAAAATGCAGTTAGCAGGGGGAAGGGCTGAGGGTTCAGTTCCTGCCTTTAACCTCTATTCCGGCCACGGCTCTTATGGAAGCCGTTTTAATCTATACAGCGAAAATAGTTTCGCCACTATGCGGATGTCTGAATTTTTGGCAGACCGCTTTGTATCTTTTTATCTGAATCAGGATTTCAAATCGCTCCTTTTCCGGAAAGAAGGCTTCAGTCCAAATATTTTGTGGTTGAATAATCTGGGATGGGGCTGGCTTGACAAACCTTCCAGACATGATGGAATGGATACCAAATCCTTCGGGAAGGGATATTTCGAAACCGGTTTAATGGTGGACGATATATTCGGGACCAGCCTTTTTAATTATGGTTTCGGTGTGTTTTACAGGTATGGACCCTATGCCTTTGAGAAATTTTCAGATAATCTGGCCTATAAAATTTCCATAA
>JBNJFN010000246.1:0-5348 GCA_051746885.1 Bacteroidota bacterium
ATTGAAAAAACACCGGAAACATTCATTGAGGAAATCCGGCAATATCTGTATAACGGATCAGAGTCATGAGTTAGCGTTACCCGACTTCATTATCCTCAGGATGCATCCTATCAATTCATCCCCATCAATGGGTTTGGTCACATACGCATCACAACCGGCTTTGATAGCCTTTTTCCTGTCTTCTTCCGAATAATAGGCAGTTTGAACAATTACCGGCAATTCAGGCCTGGCTTGCTTAATCGCCCTTGTGGCTTCATAACCATCCATCACCGGCATCTTAATATCCATCAATACCATATCTACCTCTGTATGGCCATTTATTTTTTCAACAGCTTCCTTCCCATTTTTTGCCCTCAGAAAAGTTATTCCGGCATTGTCCATTATCTCCCGGATCAACATATAACTGGTTTCATCGTCTTCAGCCACCAGTAAATTTAAATCTTCGGGCAATTCCTGCTTTATTGATCCGGCGGTTTTATTTCTCTGTTTTGTATGTTCGTCCGGTGAGCGATAGGGTATGGTAAAATTAAAGGTGCTGCCCTCGCCGGGAGTGGAATCCAGCCACATATTGCCTCCGAGCATCTCTGCTAAAGCCCTGGAAATGCTCAAACCCAGTCCAGCTCCTTCATAATTAGAGGTAACCTCCAATTCGGCCTGCCGAAACCGTTCAAATATCTTCTGCTGCAATTCAGGAGATACCCCTATTCCGGTATCCATTACATAAAAACGGAAATAGCTGTTTTCTTTTTTGTAACCAAAGGTTATTTGACCTTCATTGGTATATTTTATGGCATTGTTGATCAGATTGGTCAGTATTTTCTTGATTTTGTTTCCATCTGTCACCATATGATCATCATGGTCATCCAAACTTTTTTCGCATCTCATGCTCACCCCTTTCTTTTTAGCTTCCGGAGCAAATAAAGCATACAAATCATCAATCATGGGATTCAGGGAAGTCTCTTTATTCTGAATTTTTACTTCCCCCGATTCAATCATGGCTATATCCAGCAGGTTGTTGATCATCTCCAGCATTCGGTTTCCGCTTTCCTTGATCAAATGCACATACTCATCAACTTTCTCACCTTCAAGCTGGTTGTTTTCCAGCAAGCTGGCAAAACCCATAATACCATTCATGGGCGTACGGATTTCATGGCTCATATTTTTCAAAAAAGCCGATTTAAGCCGGTCGCTTTCTTCAGCTTTCTCTTTGGCTTCTTTAAGTTGTTCCTGTATCTCTTCCTTATGTTGTATCTCTTTTTTTAAATTTTCATTCATCTTTCTCAGTTCCTCTGCCTGATCTCTCGAAATGCGGGTAACCCTCAGGAAGTTTTCCTGAATGAAGCTGTACCCGAGAACCATTAAAGTACCCAGAAGGAACAACACTGAGGTAGCAGTTATCCAGGATATAGGCAGTGTTGAGATATGCATTAAATCAACATAAACAGATAAAATCCCTTGAACCATCAAATATCCGATTACACCCAGGGCTGCCAGACCGGCAATAATGGCAATGATTCCGGCTTTCCTGCCATAAAAAATAGTCACCAGGATAAAAAATGTAAGAAATATAGGCAATCCTGCTCCGCTGAATCCGAAAACCGTTGTATTATGTACAGCTAAAAGGTATAGGCAAAAAAAGACAATAGCGGCACTTAACTTATAATTCAAATGCTTTTGAAAAATCGCCACCCCGATAAGCGGTAAAAAAAACACCACATAAAGCAGCGCTGTTAAAGGCCTATCCAATTTCACAGCTTCTACCACACCCATGGTCACGGCAGGTATCCCGATAACTAACAATACAATTAAAATCCATCTCAAAACCTTCCCCAGGATGGACTCATAATCACTCAGTGGATCAATTTGATTATAAAATAAAGATCTAATAAAAGATTTCATAACAAGAAAATTTCCAATCTATTAAGTCCAGGTTCAGCAGTAACAGAGAACTTCATTGCCTACCCCAAATTAATAAATATCAAAAATACCATAACTTTTTACTTTCGGGAAGAATTGAACCGATGATATTCCTCTTCTCTTCTAATGTACTTATAATATGGTCATTATACACCCACATGTTTTTCAATCTGATCGAGCAGTACATCATGGTCGATTGGTTTGGTAAGGAATTCATCAGCTCCGGCTTCCAGTATACTTTCTTTGTCTTTTACCATAGTTAACGCTGTTTGGACAATGACAGGAATTTGAGTGTTGATCTCACGGATTTTCCGGATAAGCTTTCTGCCATCAATGTCGGGCAGACCAATATCCAACAGGATCAGATCAATGTCATCATTTTTGCTCAAAGCTTCCAATGTTTCGCTCCCATGGGTGCAAGAGATAATGCTGCCGACCAGAGGCTTCAGCATTTCTTCCATAAGCTTCAGGCTGGCAAGATCATCTTCAACAAGCAACAGGGTTTTATCTTCCCAGGAGGGAGTAGCAGATGCCTTTTCATCCTGACTTGCAGATTTATGCTCTCCTGTATCCTCCGTCACATCAGTCAGAGGCAATGTAAAACGAAAGACAGATCCTTTGCCCTCTTCTGATTCAACCCAAATCTCACCCTGATGTCCTTCTATAATCCTTCTGGCAATATTCAACCCCAGGCCGGTGCCTTTTTCTTCCGTTGCCTCACTAACCCCGGTTTTCTGAAAAGGCTCAAAGATATGCTCCAGATTTTCCGAAGGTATGCCCTGCCCCTTGTCCTCAACCGATACTCTGACATACCGGTTCCGCACTTCAAAAATGATACGGACAGATGAATCCGAAGGTGAAAATTTAATGGCATTGCTGATCAGATTGTTGAAAACCTGCTCCAGCTTGTGCCAGTCTCCCTGTATATAAACGGGATCTGTATCGTTATTCAAATCAAGGCGGATATTTCTTCTATCGGCCAATACCTGGTTCAACCCCACATTATTCCTGGCCAGATCAACCAGATTAAATGTTTTGAGATTCAGCTCCAGCTTGCCCGATTCAATTTTTGAAACATCAAGCAAGTCTTCAACCAGGCGCAACATGAACTCTGCGGTCGAATAAATGTTATTGAGGAACTTCATGTGATTGGGAGGTAGATCATCAGAAGCCCGGTCGATCAAAAGCTGAGCTTGGGTATGTATAATGGCCAGGGGATTTCGCAGATCATGGGCAGCCATTCCTAGAAACTGATTCTTAAGATCATTCACCCGCTCCAGCTCTGCATTCTTCCTGGCCAACTCACGCTGAAGATTTACCAGTTCATTGTTTAAGGCACTCAGATCGTCATAGGAAAATTCCTCTGCCCGGGCATTACTTTTACGCATTTCTGATTTTTCTTTCATCAACCGCCGGATGATATTGGCCTGCTCGTTATTGATATCCTGAAGATTCCTTGTAAACTCCACCGCTTCGTCCTCATTGTTTGCCGCAATTACCAACAGCTTATCCTTAAGTCTGACTCCCACAAAAGAGAGGGTCCTCAAAATATCTCCCGTCCAGACGTTCAGTTGATGATCAAAAGCCACCTCTTTTGATTTAATGGCATGCAAAAAATTCATGGATTTGATGCGGCTGCCCGGATCCATCAGATCAATGAACAGTGTTTCTTCAGGCGTCTCGTCTCCCAGACCAAGATCATCCCGTACAACCTGTTCAATCATCCCTTCCTGATTGCACAACAGGGCAAATCCCCCAGATTTGTTTTCATTGTCTGACATATCTGAAATTTTATTGATAATTTGTGTTTAAAATTTTCTTGGCTGTAAAAGAAGTATCAAATAATCAATTAATTCTTAACCTACCCACTGATCGGCCAACCCAACAGCTTTTTGGGCATCCGGGGCATATCCATCGGCGCCCAGGGTTTTCCACAGGTACGTTTTTTTATTAATGCCATTTCCCCCCACTAATATTTTAACGGAATTCCCATATTCATCCTGCCTGATCCGGTGTATCACATCCTGAAGCGTGCTGATGTGGAAAGGCATGGTAACAGAGAGGCCCAGTATCTCAGCCTCGTTTTCCTTCAAGGATTGCAAAAGACTGGCAGCTGGAGTATTGGCCCCAAGGTAATACGTATCCCAGCCTTCCATCTCAAAAAAGTCACATACCATCCGGATGCCAATTTCGTGAAGCTCACCGCCAATGCATGCACCTACAAAACTGTGCCCCTTTCGCTTTGTAGAAAAGATATAAGGATACAATTGCGACATGATCATTTGTGTAGCGGCTGAAACGAAATGCTCCCTGGCCACACCGATCTTGTTCTCCAGCCACAACCGCCCCACTTCCCATTGAGATTTCTGAAAAACATGCAAATAAATGTCTTTAATGGGGGTTCCCTTTTCAACCTCCTCCAGGATCATACGGCTGGCCTGACGCCTGTTGCCTTCCAGTAATGCCTCATTAAAATCCTTGGCCAGCGGCCCCAGTGGGGCGTCTTCATCAATGTAAGAGCAGGTCTCCGGAACAGGTTCGTTTATTTTATGAATGCCTGACTCAAGATATTCTGCAATGACAGGAAATAAATCTCCCGATACAAACTCTTTTAAGACTTTCTCCATGTATTTCAGTGTGTTGATCATCACTTCATCCGAAAAACCATGCCCTGCAAGCAATTGCCTGACCCATTCCACATAGTCGGTGAAGATCTCCCGGTCTTCCATAGTAACGGCTTCGGCAAGAAAGGACAAATGATAACCGGCATCACGGATATTTATTCTTTTCCCTTCCGCACCGAATTGTTTCCAGTATTCCGGATACTGCCCGTACTGCATCTCCACTACCTGTTCAGCAATAGTATCGCGCTTTTCAGTAAGAATATTCTGAATCTGTTCGGAGGAATTTTCCATAAAAGAAAGTGTAAATTAAAAGTGAGGCAAATATAGTTAAAAGTAAAAACATGGACAATCAATGGACAAGAACAGAATTTTTATGTAAATTTATAGGCCATAAAGCACAGTATCCGACTTTTAAATGGTTTTCGTCAGTTAAAGCATTAACGTTCAAATTCAAACATCATGAAAGAGAACAACTACCTGAACATTCCAGAGGAAGATCTGCAGGAAATCGAACAAGCCCTGGAAACACTTAACGAAAAGCTCCTGCCTCACCTATCAGATCTTACGAAAAAACAGCGCCGGTACATGCCGAAACTGGGAGATAAAAACATGAGCTTCGTACATAATGCACTGGATTATGCTGAGGTAACTCCTGAGATAGTTCCTTCTTACCTTGAACTGGAAGAAATGAAAAAAATACGTGAAAAAATCGAGATTCTCCAGCACTTTTTCAATTCCATTGAAGTAATTCGCAATGGATTAAGAGATAGCCTCATGGATGCAGGGAATAAACTCGTTGAAGGTTCA
>JBNJFN010000247.1:0-5332 GCA_051746885.1 Bacteroidota bacterium
TTGCGATAGAAAAAATAGATGACCATGAGCAGGATGGCTTCCAGTCCCAGCATTCCAATCAAAATTAAAGCACGGAGCCTTTCGCTACTGGCAATTTCGGTATTAAAAAGGCGTTCTGCACTTTTTTTTTGTTTTAAATACGCTTGTTCCTTATTCCTTTTCACCGTTTTCAAAATTTAATACATTTGCAAAGTTAGTAAATACTAACTAACTTCCAAGTTTTTATTAAAAGATATTTTTAAACAGGAAATACGAATGCTATTGTCCTTTAGAAGAACATTTTTTGTTTGACTGGTTGAGAATTTAAGTGTAGCCAAGAATTTTTAGTGAAATACCCCCAGTACCGGTTGATGAAGATGATTAAAATAAAAACAAAGACAACAAGCTCTGACAACAAGACCCGTATGTCTTTTATGGAATATGGTTATAAATCTATTTTTCAAAATTGTTACTATTGGGTAACATATTTGAAAGAAACAATAACAGACAGAAAAGCCAATTGTAAGAAAAATTCATAAGTTTTTTTGGCTAAATTCGGTCGCAGCAAATAAAAATGCCACGACACCCGGATATTTACTCCGGGCTGGTTATCTCATAAGATTTATTTTGAAGCCTTTTCTCCATAATAATGGCTATAATGATAAAAACAGGAATGGTTAAAAACAGCCTGAGCAATGAAAACTTCAGGCCCAAAAATCCAATCTCTAAAGTGATCATAGGGATTTTAGCTGCACTGAATGTACCGATATAGACAAATATATTCCGGAGACTGCAGCCTTTTTTCCACAACAAATGAGCTACCGGGAAGGCGGCGTATAGTGGGCCTGCCTGCGTTACAGCGAGCAAAATCATCAGGGCGATACCCTTAATTCCTGATCCACTGCCAATGTGTTTCCCGATTTTTTTCTTTGGCACCCAAACGTCAAACAATCCAATCAGGATAAACATACAAGGCAGGATGAGGAGCATATCTTTCAAAAATTGCCAGAAAGTGGTTTCCAGCAATTTTTTTCCTGTATGCCAGCCAAACAGATACGAAATGCCGCTAAAACAAACAAAAAGGAAAATAACAATAAAATCTGATTTATATTTTTTCAATTGTTGCTTCACTAAATGGATGTTTTCAGGTGAGTGAAAAAATGATAGCCATGACTGTACCAATGAGAATAGCCCCGAAGAAGCTCAGCGCATTACGTGCCAATGTTACTTTCATGCCAAAATACTTAGCTTCAAGGGGAATGGTCATAATGCCCACCATTTTTAAAGTGGTAATGAATAATGCGAGTACTCCATAACCCACTCCGCTTTCCAAAAGCATTCCGGCCAGCGGATATGAAATTAAACCGGGGATAAGCGATATGCTGCCCAATATTGCAGCTCCCGCATAGCCTGCAATGCCAGCCTCGTCCCCGAGATTTTTGAGAATCATTTCTTCAGGAATAAAAAACATAGCGATGCTTACAAGAATGATAACCGTCAAAAGCGTAGGTAGAATTTTTAAAAACTGCATGGCGCCTCTTTTTAAACCTTTCAGCGTTTTGGGTGTATTTGCAATAAATGAGATTACGACCAAAATACTTGTTATGATGAATAAAATAGTCATGATGCTTCTTGTTTTTCAATCTGTATTCCTAAAATTTTACAGTCAGTTTTAGCCTCTAACCTGTAATTGCCGGGTTCAGCAATAACGCAAAAACCCTCTTCGGCCTCATTGTATTCTCCATTAACGGCAATGTCGGTTTTGCCTGATAAGATGTTAAAAATCACATATGATTCCATCTCACAGGGTCTATCCGGTGGTAGTTTTTCACCTGCTTCCAATTCAATTATCCTTACCTTAAAAGCATCTGTTTTAAACAATTCATTTTTATGCCTTTCGGTGTAAGGCGATGCATGTGTTGATTTCAAATTTATTAAGTGCATAATCTTTTGAATTTTGGTTCATTTCATCATTCATATTCATCAATAATTCCACCGGTCAGGCGCAGTAATGTATGATAGCTTTGGATTACCCTGAAAACAGCGTTTTGATATTCGTAGGCGGCACTCATGTAAATCTGTTGTACATCCCTGAAGTTAAAAGAGTTGATAGTTCCGTTTTCAAATTTTTCACGTGACAGACTCAAATTCAACTCAGCCGATTCCAGGTTTTCACGGGCTACCCGGAGCAATTGTTTTCTTACCCTGTATAGCTCATACTCCTGGGCAAGTTGGTTTTTCAGGTCCTGTTCCATTTCTTCGGTCTGCACTTCTGAAATCTCCCTTTCCATTCTGGCGGCATCCAACGCCCGCTTGCGTGAATTTCCATCGAATATGGTGTACGAAAGGGATATGCCGGCAGATGTATTGTATCCGCTGCCCTGATTGAACTGATTCATAGTTTCATAATCCTGTTCCTGACCCTGGTATCCAGCTGATCCGGTTAATGATAGGCTTGGATAGTAGGGGCTTTTAGAAGATTTTACGTCCAGCCGTGCCAGTTCCAGATTCATATACTGGTTTTTCAGGGTGGAGTTGTTTTCAAGCATCTGGTTCTGCAAACCGGTATATTCAAAACGGGTAGTATCCGGTATGAATTCTGAAACGAAATTATATTCCATATCCAGCGGCTCAGCCATTTGGTAATTAAGTTCCCTCACGGCATTGCGATATGCCGCTTGTGCAGAAAGAAAATCTGAGCTGTCTTTCAGGTAAGCATTTTTGGCCTGCAAAAGTTCGTAAGTATCCATTGCACCTATTTCTTTACTGTGCTTCCCCCGCTCATAGCGGTCACCTGACAGCTCCGTGTTATCCCGTGCAATAGAAGCTTGTTCGTCGGCAAGCAGGATGTTATAATAGGCCAGGATAACATTGTATATGGTGTTTTCCACTACTACAGCTACATTTCCTTGCGAAAGCTTTTCGAGTTCTTCGAGCCGGCTTTTTCGGATGCGGGCACTGAACCCCCTGAAAATAGTCCAGTTCATTTCAACAGAACTATTAAATTGCTTTGTAGTGTAATTATCGCTGTCTTCAAAATTTTCTGAAATATGCCCGGAGCTCACAAACTGAATATTGGGTAGGGCACCTGTATTTCCCCAGGCATTTTGCAGTTCGGCAATTTCTTTACTTTTTTGTGTGATAATTATTCCGTAATTATTTTGCAATGCCTTATTTAAAGCATCTTCCAGCCTCAGGTTTTGGTTTTCCTGTGCAGCAAGGTTTAGTGTACTCCAAAAGAGCATTATGGCAATTAATATTTTCATGTTTATTGATTTTGTTTATTCGCTTTTTCAGAAGTTTCTTCCTCGCGGATATCCTTTTCCAGTTTTTGGTTAATCTGATGATTGATTACGGCATTTTCCACTGACTCAGGTGTAATTCCTTCCGTGTTTTTGCTGAAGAGCTTTTTGGTTTTTACCAGCAATTCATTCGAAATCAAAATCTGGATCGGCAAAGTCAGCAGGATAAAAAAACCGCCAAAGAGGATTCCATAAGCCACAGACATTGCCATAGGGCTAAGAAACCGTGCCTCAGGGCTCTGCTCCAGAACCAACGGCATAAGGCCGGCTGTTGTGGTGAGTGTAGTCAGCAGGATAGGCCGGAACCTTGACCTGGCCGTCTCTATGGCTGCCTGGAATACCTTATGCCCTTCTATTAAAAGCTGATTGTACCTGGATACAAAAATGACAGAGTCGTTAATAATTACTCCCGTCATTGCCACAAGGCCCCAAATGCTGAACATACAAAGCGGTTCTCCGTGGATGGAATGCCCCCAAATGGCCCCCATGATTCCCAATGGTATAGATAGGATGATAATAAAACCCTGCCGGAAAGATTTAAAATAGATGACGATCACCAGCACAATAATGAGCAGAGCCAGCCCAAAGTATTTAACCAGGCTTTGAATCTGCTCCTGGGTGTCCTTTTTTTGACCCATGTGGGTGTAGGTAATCCCTGGGTATTTCTTTAAAATTTCGGGTAAAATGTTATTCTCTACTTCATTCAAGATGGGAGTGATAGATGCCCGCTCATCTTTCATGTAGGCATCTACGCGGATGACCCGCTGCCCGTTATAGCCGTTTATCATGCTCAGCGACCGGCCCATGGTCATATCGGCCACCGTAGTGAGCGGGTAATTTCCCTGGGGGGTGCGAATCAACATATTTTCCATTTGACCGATGGTTTCCCGGTTTTTCTCCGGGTACCGCACATAAAACCAGATTTCATCTTTCCCGTCCTGAATCCGCTGGGCAAGTCCGCCATAATAACCTTCCCGCACCTGCCGCATCAAAGATGCCTGTGTTAGGCCCATTGTGTAAGCTTTCGGTTTTAACCGGATGCGTATTTCCTGGCTTCCTAACTGGCTGTTGTCTGTTACGTTATAGAGTTCGTTCAGGCCTGTTAGTGCATCTTTGAGTTCTCGTTTGACTTTTTCCAGCGTGTTCAGGTCATATCCCAACAAACCGATTGAAACCGGCGCTCCAAAACGTTGGGCGCGTCCGCTGGAAGTCCCCATAGCAAACTTATAAGCTTCCGGGATTTCACCAAGTTTTTGGCTTAAGGTTTTTTGAATGGTTTTATCGGTTACTTTTGTTCCTTCCGTAGTGTTTAAAAATACCCGGATTACCCCGGCATGCGTTCCATTTTCTATCCCGTTAAAGGCACTGCCCAGATTTATCTGAGTGGTTTTAATAAAAGGTATATTACGGTCATGCTCTTCCATCAATTCCTGATTCACTTCGTAGAGGTTTTTCTCTATCCATTGTAACTTTTCAAGGGTTTGTTCTTTGTGTTCACCGGGTTTTAGCGCCAGGTCGATATTGAACATCTCCGAAGGGCTGGGCGGGAAAAAAGTAAACGGAATATGCCCGCTGATTACCATGCCAGCGGTTACGATCATTAAACTGGTTATGATGATGATGGTCAATCCTTTGGCCTGAATGATTATTCTTAAAAACGGCATATAGAGGCGATCGCGCAATACATACACTATTCTGTTGGGAATACGGCTTAACCGGCTGGTTTTCTTTTGAGCTTTTAAAACATTCGGGTTTCCCACATGACCAGGTAATACAAAAATCCCTTCAATCAGGGAGAATATAAGGCATACAATAGCTACAAATCCCATTGCATAAAGCATCTCCAAAAATCCTTCGATAAAAAACAAAGGGGTAAAAGCGATAATTGTAGTGAGTATTGATGTAAAAACAGCGGGTAAAACTTCCATGGTACCGTCAATTGCGGCCAGCCGGGGTGATTTTCCTTTTGTGAAATGGGTAAAGATGTTCTCGCCTATAACAATGCCGTCGTCAACCAGAATCCCCACAATCAGGATCATTCCCACCAAAGA
>JBNJFN010000248.1:0-5321 GCA_051746885.1 Bacteroidota bacterium
GATATTCGTCACTATTCCAGGCAGTATGGTTTGCCCACGGCCGACAAACCTGCCGAATCCTGTCTTGCTTCCAGGTTCCCTTATGGTGAAAAAATCGATGCAGGCAAACTGGACCGGGTCAGCCGGGCCGAACTACGGATCAAATTTCTTGGGTTCACTCAGTTTCGTGTTCGCAGTCACGATAATCTGGCACGGCTGGAATTCATACCCAAAGAGATGGACCGTGCCTGGCAGAAACGGTCGGAGCTCAACAAAATCTGCAAAGAGGCCGGATACACCTATGTAACGATCGATACGAGGGGATACCGTTCGGGTGCCATGAATGAAACCCTTGACAAAAAATCATTCCTGGAAGGCGAAACGGAATAAACGCCTTACGGGTCAATAAAGCGGATCAGAACCCGGTAATATCCATGATCACCGTGGGTATGAGCAGTAATATACCCACCACTACGAGTATTCCCAGGAAAGGAATAAACCAGCGGAACCATTTGTCGTAGGGTATTTTGGCCATGCCGAGCACGCCCATAAGTACCCCGGAGGTGGGTGTGATCATATTGGTAAAACCGTCGCCAAACTGGAACACGAGCACGGCAGTCTGCCGGGATATGCCGATCAGATCGGAGAAGGGTGCCATAATGGGCATGGTAAGGGCAGCTTGTCCCGAGCCCGAAGGCATCAGGATATTCAGAAGGGTCTGAAACACATACATGACCCCGACGGAGCCTACTTTTCCTACATCCTTCATACCATCGGCCATATAATGCAGCAGGGTGTCGATGATGTTACCTTCTTCCAGCAGAAAGACAATTCCACCGGCCAGTCCCACAACAATGGCGGCACCCATGATGTCCCGGACCCCCTTCAGGAATAGCTCTGCAATGTTGTTTCGCGGTTCGTTAAAGGCAATTCCGGAGAAGATGCCCATGGCCAGAAAGATGGTGGCAATTTTCATGATATACCAGTCGTAGCCCATCACACCCACAATCAGGAACAGGATGGTATACACCAGCAGGTTCAGGATGAAAAAGTGCACAGATTTTCTCAGACCCATCAGGGAGGTGAAAGCATACAAACCGCTTAATATGGGGATAATGGGAAGGCGGAATGAATTCCGGCCCACCTCCATGGTGGTCATGGAATATTTTAGCGAAAAAACTACCAGCGCACCCAGGATAACCAAATAAACGATCCAGGCAGACACAGGCTTATGGTATTCAATCTTTTCGCCCTCGTTTTCATTGCTTTTTCTCCATTGCTCATCCTCCTCATACACCGGGGAACGGGTGGGGTCTTTCCTGAGGCGTTTCATATATCTTAAAACAAAGGCAATTCCGACTATATTCAGCACCATCCAGCAGAAAAAGCGGTATTCGATACCGGAAAACAAGGGTATATCAGCCAGGCCCTGGGCTATTCCCACTGTGAAGGGGTTCAGCATGGCTCCGGCAAAACCCAGGCCGGCAGCAACAAAGCACATGGAGACTCCCACGATGGAATCATACCCCATAGAGATGGACAGGGGCACAAAGATGATCACAAAGGCGATGGTCTCCTCACTCATGCCGAAAACTGCACCAAAAAGGCTGAACATAAGCATGATCAGCACCACGACAATGTTGTCCACACCAAGAAGCTTAATGAACCGGTTGGATTCCAGTCGCCTGGTAAGTCGCAGAAAGGAAAAAATTCCCACATCGATGGCCCGGCTTTTATTCATGATCCAAAACGCTCCGCCAACCATCAGAATGAAGGCAATGATATTGCTTCTGGATATGAATCCGTGATAAAATGCCGAAAATATCTGCCAGGTCTGCGGATCGCTTTTTGTATACTCAAAGGATCCGCTTTTCACCACTTCTCTTTCTACGCCTCCATCCATAATGGTCTCTCGCTCGTATTCCCCGCCGGGTATAAACCAGGTCAGCACAGCACCGATTACGATGATAAAGAAAATGATTACAAAGGTATGGGGAATCTTTCCTTTCTTCAGCATATCAAACAAATTTAGTTTTCAAAACCGCAAGATTATAGTCTTATAACTCATGCAATAAGGGTTTAGAACATTGATGGTTGAAATTTTGAATTCCCGCCTGCCGGCGGGCAGGTATTTGTGATCCGTCAAAAGCCGGACAACTTTTGAGATTTGTAATTTGATGCTTTCTCATATACCAACAAACCATGTTATACAGAGGAACTACACCTCAAAGGACAATCCATCATAAGCCAGGCTCACATATTCGGGCAATTCGTGATTCACCTTTTCATGAAAGCCCATCTGATGGCTCATATGGACCAAATAAGCCTTACGGGGGCCAAACCCGCGAATCAACTCTAAGGATTCGGAAAGGCTAAAGTGTGAGATATGTTGCTTTTTTCGGAGCGCATTCACTACAATGTATTTGCTTCCTACGATTTTTTCCTTCTCTTCCTCGGGAATATAATTGGCATCGGTAATATAGGTTAAATCGCCGACACGGAAGCCAAATACGGGAAGTTTGTAATGGTATACCCGAATGGGTGTAAATTTCACCCCTTCGACGGCAAATGTCTGGTTGGTAATCAAATTAAGGTTAATATCGGGTACGCCTGGATATTTGTTTTCTCCAAAAGCATAGGGTATCGTTTGTTTGAGGGCTTCCAGCACCCGCTCTTCACCGTATATCTCAATGGGTTTCTGCTTCAAATAATTGATGGGCCGCACATCATCCAGGCCGGCTACATGGTCGCGATGTTCATGGGTATAAATAATACCGGTGATGTTATGCACCTGTTCATTAAGCATCTGCTGGCGGAAATCCGGGCCGGTATCCACAACAAAGATCTTGTCCTCCTCCTCTATCATTATGGAAGTTCTCAGCCGCTTATCCCTGGGATCTTTCGACTGGCATACATCACAATCACAACCGATAACGGGAACTCCCTGCGAGGTACCTGTGCCTAGAAAGCTAATCTTCAATTTGCTAACATTTTCTGATTATCCAAGAGATTAAGGAAACAAATATAATAAAACTATCACAGCAAATAATACGATGAAGTTTGAACGGTTGGTTTTTTGACTGGTTGAGGGAAGTTAGGGAAAGAAGTAGGCAGTAAGCAGTAAAGCAGTAGGCAACGATGTAGCTACAGGTGCAGCAGTAGAGACGCAATGCTTGCGTCTCGGGATTATAGGAAAGAACAGAGAGAAGACGGGAAAAGGAGAAAAGGAGAACACAAGATGGGGAGAAAAGGAGAAGAGTCATGAGTAATATGAGGGAGTAAACAACAGGCAGGAAGCAGGAAAGAAAGGCTACGGAAAGCAGTGATAAGAAATGGTCATTCTAAAAAGTTGGCAGTTGGCAAGACCAAATGCTCCATTCGACAGTTGGAGGAATGGTAGGGAAGTCATTTATGGTCATTAAATGGTCATTGGTGGTCATTAAAATGTTTGACAGGAGTTTAAGTGAAATGCAAATTTGTAGAGGCGTGCCTTAATTGTCGGCATGGAAGAGCGTTTCGTTTGGTGGTCATTGGTGGTCATTGGTGGTCATCGATCGTATTCGCAGATAAACGAAGCTTCCGGGTACTCCGGACGGATCTCGTTGAAGCGGAAGGATAGCCGGAAGCTACGGGATTATATACCTGTCAAATTGAATTTGCAAAGGGTCAGCTTTATTATATAGCAAAATTTTGTGCATCTTTGGGGGACTGGGGCATTTTTACAGCCCAAAACAACGTCCTTATGAAAGGAAAGCTGTATCTCATACCCACAACGCTGGGGGAAGGCTCCCCCGACGCCGTGATACCAACGGATGTAAAAGATATCATCCGTGCGCTGGACACTTTCATTGTGGAAAATATACGCTCGGCAAGGCGTTATATAAGAAAAATCGATGCAGACAAATCCATTGATGACATCACCTTTTTTGTGCTCAACAAACATACCGGTAAGGAACAACTACCTGAATTTCTGGCTCCGTTAAAGGAAGGCAGGGATGTCGGTGTGATCACAGAAGCAGGTGTGCCGGGCATTGCCGACCCCGGCGAAGACATTGTCCGTATGGCCCATCAGCAAGAAATCAGTGTAGTACCCCTGGTAGGTCCTTCTTCTGTCACCCTCGCCCTTATGGGTTCGGGACTAAACGGACAGCATTTTGCATTCAACGGCTACCTGCCGATCCATTCGAACGAAAGGATAAAAAAGCTAAAAATGCTTGAAAAAAGGTCACGACAGGAAAATCAAACCCAGGTGTTCATGGAAACCCCTTACCGGAACAATCAACTGTTAAAGGATATTCTGGAGCATTGCAGGGACCACACACTCCTCTGTATTGCTTCAAACATCACTTTGGAAAATGAAACAATAAAAACCAGGACCATCAAAGAATGGAGGAAGGCTGTTCCCGATCTGAACAAGCAGCCTGCCATCTTTATTCTTTATGCATCATGACGATTGAAGCCAGGGTATGCTCTGCTTAAGAATATTTTCGGCATTCGGCCCTTCATTAAACAGGAGATCAATAATACTCAGGTTGGGGATAAACCCGTACCGGTCCTGAAACACCTGATAATAAAAAGCAGGCCGGAAAGCAGGATCTTCCTTTTTCATCCTATTCTTCGGATGGATAGCCTCGCGGTAATCATCCGTATCCCCGGGAGGAGATTTACGAAATTCCCTTGTGAACTTTACAGGGGTGTCGATCTCAAGGTGTCCGAGCACCATATCCTGAAGCTCCAGGTTAAAATCGAGCAGAAACTCATATTTTCGGTTATAAAACGGTGAAAAATCGTCCATAAAGAATTCAAAGAACGGTGAAGCGCTATAGGCCGATTCAATGGAAGTCCAGTGATTTTTCTGCCATGCCAATGTATTGTCAATGCGGATATCCCGGGTTAAAACCTTTTGCTGGTCTTTGGTAACCGGAACGGTGAGTGGCAATTTGCCATTGGCGGAATAGATGAGACATCTGTTCCTATAGCTTTGTTTCTGGTAATTTTCACGGGTCTCAATCAATACCTCATCATACAGAAGGAATTTGGTGTAAAATTGCACGGGACCCAGATATGTAATGGATAACAAGGCGCGATTGGAGCGATACATCTAACCTGTTTTTTAAAATTAAAGGAGAATCGATCATAAAAAAACAATAAATTACAAACTCCAAAACTTGTCGGGCTTTTGACGGATAACAAATAATAATCCCTAAATCTTATTTTCCTGTGACAAATTCTATGAGATCACTGTGAACAATCTATTCCAGCGGATCTTATCCAGAAAACTGCCGAATCTGTCCACAGAAAGCCATATAAAGACTGCTTTTCCGACGACATGATTTTCGGGA
>JBNJFN010000249.1:0-5310 GCA_051746885.1 Bacteroidota bacterium
TTGTGGGATATGGTGGATTCGAACCACCGACTTCTACCCTGTCAAGGTAGCGCTCTGAACCTGCTGAGCTAATACCCCGTCTTTATTTTCAATGATACAAATATAATAAATTCATGAAAAACTTTCTATCTTCGCAACGTTTGAAATGTCTCATTTAAAATAAAGATACACATGTACCGTACCCATACCTGTGGTGAACTGAGGATAGAGGATGACGGCCGGCAAGTAACTCTGACCGGGTGGGTCCAGCGGATTCGTGAGCTTGGCGGAATGACTTTCATTACTTTGCGCGATCGCTATGGCATTACCCAATTGGTGTTTGATGAGCATACACCCGAAGCCATTGCATCAAAGCTGAAAGAGCTAGGCAGAGAATACATCATTCGCGTAACAGGCAAGGTTCTGGAGCGGACAAGCAAAAATCCCAAAATGCCTACAGGGGATATAGAGGTTTCTGCCAGTGAGCTGGAGATTGTCAATCGTTCCGAGGTACCTCCCTTCACCATCGAAAATGAGACCGACGGTGGTGAAGAGCTCCGCATGAAATACAGGTATCTGGATTTGCGGAGGGAGGTATTGAAGAACAACCTGATTCTCCGTCACAGGATGGCACAGGAGATCAGAAAATACCTGGATGAGCGGAGCTTTGTAGAGGTGGAAACCCCTTTCCTGATCAAATCAACGCCTGAAGGAGCTCGTGATTTTGTGGTTCCTTCCCGGATGAATCCCGGAGAATTTTATGCGTTGCCACAGAGCCCGCAGACTTTTAAGCAGCTTTTAATGATCGCTGGTTATGACAAGTATTTTCAGATCGTAAAATGCTTCAGGGATGAAGACCTCCGGGCCGACAGGCAGCCGGAGTTCACACAGCTCGACTGCGAGATGACATTTGTCGACCAGGAAGATGTGCTCAATACTTTTGAAGGTCTGGCAAAACATTTATTGCAGGTAATAAACAATTACAATTATGATGAAAGCTTTCCGCGCATCGCTTACGACGATGCCATGAAGTATTACGGCACCGATAAGCCCGATTTGCGGTTCGACATGAAAATATCGGAAATAACCGGTATCGTTCAGGGCAAAGGTTTCAAGGTTTTTGATAACGCAGAATATGTCGGAGGGATCAATGCCAAAGGCTGTGCTTCTTATAGCCGTAAACAGCTTGATGAGCTCACCAGTTTTGTCCAGAAGCCCCAGGTTGGAGCAAAAGGGCTTGTTTACGTAAAATATAATGAGGACGGCACGTTGAAGTCATCAGTGGATAAGTTTTTTGGGCAGGAAGATTTGAAAAAGTGGGCTGAAGCCATGAATGCCCATCCGGGTGATCTGATGCTGATCCTTGCCGGTGAAAGGATTAATACCTTAACTGCTTTGGGCATTCTGCGGTTGGAGATGGGCAAAAGACTTGGATTAAGGGATGCGGGGAAATATGCTCCCCTTTGGGTGGTAGATTTCCCCCTGTTGGAATGGGATGAGGAAGAAGGACGGTATGTGGCTATGCATCATCCATTTACTTCGCCAAAGGATGAGGATATTCTGCTTTATAACAGCGATCCCGGTAAAATGCGGGCCAATGCCTATGATCTTGTTATCAACGGGGTGGAAATTGGCGGAGGCTCCATCCGTATTCACACGCGTGAGCTACAGGAGAAAATGTTTTATACCCTGGGTATCTCCAAAGAAGAAGCCTACGAAAAATTTGGATTTCTTTTGGATGCCTTTAGATACGGTGCTCCCCCTCATGGAGGTATTGCATTTGGTTTCGACCGGTGGTGTGCCGTGATGGGGGACTCCGATTCGATCCGGGATTTTATTGCCTTCCCCAAAAACAATTCGGGCCGCGACCTGATGATCAATACCCCTTCCAGGATTTCCGAAGGTCAATTGAAAGAGCTTAACATTAAAATCATGAATCCTGATGATAAAAAATGAATTCCAGAGGAATGGAGTTTTATGCTTCTCAATTGATATTTAGAATAATTAAAAATAAAGGATTTGGTCTAAAATTTGATTTGATTTGTTAATAAATTTGCACCTGATCTCGTTTGCATATATTGTTATCGAATACCTTTGCAGGAAGGAGTTCAACCAAAAAATAACAAAAAAACACCATGTTGGAAGTTGAACAATACAACAAAAAGTACTACTTGTCATTCGGAGACATTGATAAGTTCAATGTTTACAATGCCAAACAAGTGGAACAGGAACTGATGGAATACGTGAAAAAACCAGAAGTAAGTGTTACATTGAATCTGGATGATGTATCATTCATTGACAGTTATGCATTTGAGACGTTGTTGAATGTGCTCAGGAATGCGAAAATCAACAACACGAATTTTGAACTGGCGCATGTTTCACACGGGGCAATGGAGTTGATCAAGGTGATGCAGTTGGAAAACGTGTTTAATATCAAGTCCAATAACAACAGGTAGTAAGCTTTGAGCTTTTACGGGGGAAGCTTTTTACCGGCTTTCCTCGTTAAGCGCCTCCCAATATTCGAGAGCCCTGCGGGTATGAGGGATCACGATGGTACCACCGACTAAATTTGCTACTGAAAATATTTCATACATCTCTTCATTGGAGATACCCTCTTTATGGCATTGTTCCAAATGATAGCTGATGCAATCATCGCAGCGCAATACCATTGAGGCCACGAGACCCAGCATTTCCTTGGTTTTGGAGCTTAACGCCCCACTCATATAGGCATTGGTATCCAGGTTCATAATTCGCTTGATCACTTTGTTGTCAGTTTCCTGCAATTTGTTGTTCATTTTTTCACGATACTCGCGGAACTCTTCTGGCATATCAGTCATAATACTATTTATTTATTGAAAAATGGGGTTATTTTGTCATATAAGTTGGCAAATGGCAATTGGCAGTTGGCAAGATGCCTGCCGTATAAGCCAATGACCTGCAATTGATTCTTTATGGTATTTTCTATCTCTCAACTACCAACTTTCAGATTGCCAAGTGATTTATTCTTTCTTTACAACTTTGCCCCGCAATGTTGCAGGTGTCGAATCCTCTATTCTTATGCTGGCAAAATTTCCCGGTTTTAAGCTGTCTATTGGGAAGACCACCACCTGATTCTGGGAATTTCTCCCGAAGTATTCATCACTGGATTTTTTGGAGACCCCTTCAACGAGCACTGTAAAAGTGCTTCCGATGGTTTTTTCTTTGTTGGCAGCTCCTATCTTACTTTGAAGTTCAATGATCTCATTGAGCCTTCGTTTCTTGGTCTGTTCGTTAACATCATCCTCCATCTTTCTGGCAGCTCTTGTTCCGGGTCTTTCGGAATATTTAAACATATATGCAAAATCGTAGCTGGCATATTCTATAAGGGATAGGGTTTCCTTGTGGTCTTCTTCCGTTTCCGAGCAAAAGCCTACCATGATATCAGTGGTTATTTCAGCATCGGGCAAATGACGGCGTATGGCATCAATGCGGTTTAAGTACCATTCTCTGGTATATCCGCGGTTCATGGCCTTTAGTATTCTGGTGCTTCCCGACTGAACAGGCAGATGAATGTGTTTGCAGATATTGGAATGATTGGCCATAGTTTTCAATACATCATCCGAAAGATCTTTTGGGTGGGAAGTGGAAAAACGTATGCGCATTTCAGGATCTATGCCCGCCACTTGTTCCAGAAGCTCTGCAAAACGCTGGGTACCCTCTTTGTGTTTCCAATTGTAGGAATCTACATTCTGACCGATCATTGTTATTTCCCGGTAGCCTTTTTGGCTGAGGTCATGGACTTCACTGTAGATGGTTTCGGGGTCTCTGCTTCTTTCCCTACCCCGGACGAATGGTACAATACAATAGGAACACATGTTGTTACACCCACGCATGATAGAAATGAAAGCGGACAGGTTATTTTTGTCCGTTCTTACCGGCGCAATATCTCCGTAAGTCTCTTCTTTGGAAAGGATGGTATTGACTCCCTTCTGCCCGGAATCCACCGTTTCCAGTATGTTAGGCAGCGATCTGTAGGCGTCCGGACCCAATATCAGATCCACACTTTTCTCCCGGTCAATAAGTTTTTCCTTTAACCGTTCCGCCATGCAGCCTATTACTCCTACCTTGACATCCGGTTTCTGTTCTTTCATCTGTCTGAACACATCCAGCCTGCCCCATACCCTTTGTTCGGCATTCTCCCTTATGGAGCAGGTGTTCACCAGGATCACGTCTGCCTGTTCCATATTCCGGGTAAGTTCATAACCCTCTTCATTCATTATGGATGTGACCACTTCGCTGTCCGCTACGTTCATCTGGCATCCGTAGGTTTCTATGTAGAATTTTTTAGGCCTCGATGCATTCATCTTCACTACTCCTTTTTCTAATATACGCTTTTCGTTTATGACCCCAAAAGTAATCCAATGAAATAAAAATTCACAGGTTACCCTGAAAATATTCTTCATTATGGTCTCTGTTTTAACGCATCAGTCCAAAAAAGAATTGTTCTTACCAAAGAGGTAGCTCCATTGATTTGGTACCTGATCAAAAAAATTAAACAATAAACGATTTGATATGTTTATGGAAAAAGTCCTTGAATGACTGGTTTAAGGGACCAGTAAGTTTAACTATGAAAATTCTTTTAACCGGGGTAACCGGCTATATTGGTAAGCGTTTGTTGCCTGTTTTACTGGAAGATGGGCATGAAGTTGTTTGTGTGGTTCGCGACAGGAACAGGTTTGATCAGGAAGATTATTCATCCGGAAAAATACAGGTTGTGGAGGCAGATTTCACTGATTATTCTACCCTTGAACGTATTTCTGAGGATATCGATGTGGCCTACTATCTTATTCATTCCATGTCTGCTTCAATCAATGATTTCAATGAGCTTGAAAAAGCATGTGCTGAAAATTTCAAGCAACGCATGGGGGAGACCCGGGTTAAACAAGTAATATATCTCAGTGGTATAGTTAATGAAAAAGAATTATCCAGCCATCTGAAATCCCGAAGGGCGGTAGAAAACATCCTGGCCTTGGGAAATTATCATCTCACTACTCTCAGAGCTGGTATCATTGTTGGTTCAGGCAGTGCTTCCTTTGAAATCATCCGCGACCTTGTAGAAAAACTTCCCGTTATGGTCGCACCGAAATGGCTGGATACAAAAACTCAGCCCATTGCCATCAGCAATGTAATCCATTATCTGAAAGGAGTCCTCCTGTTTGAAAAAGCTTTTGATGATCACTTTGATATTGGAGGTCCCGAAGTGCTTACCTATAAGGAAATGCTTCTGCGGTTTGCCAAATTCAGGAACCTTAAACGTTATATTCTAACCGTACCGGTAATGACTCCAAGATT
>JBNJFN010000250.1:0-5279 GCA_051746885.1 Bacteroidota bacterium
GTGAACAATCTATTCCAGCGGATCTTATCCAGAAAACTGCCGAATCTGTCCACAGAAAGCCATATAAAGACTGCTTTTCCGACGACATGATTTTCGGGAACGAAGCCCCAGTACCTGGAATCAGCTGAGTTGTGCCGGTTATCCCCCATCATGAAGTAGTAATCCATCTGGAACGTATAGCTGTCTGCCTCTTTACCGTTGATATATATTGTACTGTCCCGCATCTCCAGATCATTCCCTTCATGGGTACTGATGATACGTTCGTAAAGGGGGAGATTTTGAGGGGTTAACTCTATCGTTTTACCCTCTTTCGGAACATATAACGGTCCGAAGTTGTCTTCAGTCCATTCAAAGTCCGAATCGAAAGGAAAGATCTCATTATTGGCTGATGAGGGTGATTTGTTTTCATACTGGCTCACATTGGCGACATTGGAGAAATTTCTGATCTTCTTGAGACTTTCTTCGGTAAGCGGCATTTGATATGTTGAACTGGAAGCTGTATAGTTGACATCATTTCTGTTAATTCCCATTCTATCCAGGTGTACGGGATTAATCTTGGAGCCGTCGGTTTTAACATTATAATTATACTGCATTTTTTCGAAGTGTTTTTGCTCCCTGCCGTTGATGTAAACCTGGGCGTGTTCTATTTCAATGGTATCCCCGGCAAGGGCAACACATCTTTTAATGTAGTTGGTTCTTTTATCTACCGGATGTGTTGCAACATCATACTGTTCCTTAATGTATTCCCTGGCCCTTTGCTTGTAAGCGGAATAGGAACGCACCTGGCTGCCGTTATTGATGTCCCTGTTTTTCAACTCATCGGCATATTGTCGTAAAATGGAATAATAATCTCTATCCTGCATTTGAAGGATAACGGTATCCCCGGCGGGAAAATTGAAAACCACTATGTCGTTCCGCTCTATGGGACCCAGTCCATCGAGCCGGTTATAATCCCATTTCACCCAATCCACATATGATTTGGTTGTAGAAGTAAGGGGAAGGGTATTGTGAGCAAAAGGAAAAGATATTGGGGTATTGGGCATTTTGGGACCATAACTAACCTTGCTTACGAAAAGGTAATCTCCGGCCAGAAGGGTCTTCTCCATGGAAGAGGTAGGTATGGTGTAAGCTTCGATGACAAAAAGGCGAATGAGAGATGCGGCAATCACAGCAAAAATCAAAGCATCCACCCATTCAATCAACTTATTGGGCTTCTGCCCGGGTTTCTTCCAGAATGTCCAGTTAACTTTTTTGGTGATGTACACATCAAAAATGATGATCAAACCAAGAAGAAACCAGGCATTTTCCAGCCATATAACAAACAGGATATAAATGAGTGCTGTTAATCCAAATTTAAAGTACCGGCTTTTCAGAATATTATTTATATTCATAACTTAATATTAAATATTTAATAGATCGTCCATAGAATAGACGCCTTGTTTATTGTGAATGAATTCAGCAGCCATCACTGCACCCAATGCAAATCCCTCACGGCTTTTTGCAGAATGTTTCAGTTCAATCTCATCGAAAGAAGAAGAATACATTACCCTGTGAATGCCGGGCACTTCATCTTCCCGGATCGATTTAACAGGAATCTCATCTTCGGCTTCACTTTTTTCCTTTTTCCACTTATTCTTTCTTTTGATCTCACTGATGAGGCTTTCGGCCAATTTAACCGCTGTACCACTTGGAGCATCCACTTTATGCACATGATGCGTTTCTTCTATCCCCACATCATAGTTGGAATAATGGTTCATTATCTTAGCCACATAATCATTGACCTTAAAGAACAGATTCATTCCCAGGTTGAAATTGGAAGCATATAAAAAGGCTTGATCATGCTCCAGGCAATATTTTCGAATGTCGTAAAACCGGTCCATCCATCCTGTTGTTCCCGAAACCACAGGAACATCCGATTCAAAGCATTTCATAATGTTGTCGAAGGCGGCATCCGGGAGGGTAAACTCTATGGCCACATCAGCCTTTTTCAGGTTCTCCGGGGTAAAATCCTCCTGATTATCCTTATCGATGGTCATCAGAATTTCATGCCCTCTTTTTTCAGCTAACTGTTTTATTTCCTGGCCCATCCGGCCATAACCGATAATTATGATCTTCAGTTTACTCATGAGAGGATAAATTTTTTAACTCACTGTATAAAATGTGCAATTTATAATTTCTGACAAACAAATAAGTCTTAAAAAAACGAATAGGGAAACCTTGACACAGCTCCCCTATAATCTATTTATTAAGCACTGAATAACAAAGGAGGTAGTTTTTATGCATTCTTTACCTCATCTACAACAGCCTTAAAAGCCTCTGGATGATTCATCGCCAGATCGGCGAGAACCTTACGGTTCAGGCGAATGTTCTGCTGGCTTATTCCTCCCATCAACTCTGAATAAGACATTCCATATTGCCGGGCTGCTGCGTTGATCCTTTGAATCCACAACCTCCGGAATTCCCCTTTCTTCTTTTTCCGGTCGCGGTAAGAATACCACATTCCCTTTTCCACGGCATTCTTAGCAACTGTATACACATTCTTTTTAGCGCCAAAGTATCCTTTGGCCTGTTTCATAATTTTCTTTCTTCTCCTTCGAGAAGCAACGGCATTTGTCGATCGTGGCATAAATTTCTGTTTTTTGAATGAACAGCGGTCTTTTATATCTGAAAAAGACTCTTTCGGCTAATTCATTCGGGTTTTAACACTAATAATTACTTCATGCCAAGCAAACGCCTGACATTGTTTTTATCTGACTTATGAACCGTGGTAAAGTAACCCAGGTTCCTTTTTCGTTTCTTATCTTTCTTTGTCAATAAGTGACTCTTATAAGCATGTTTCCTTCTAATCTTTCCGGTACCGCTCATCTTAAAACGTTTTTTCGCTCCCGCAACTATTCTGGTCTTTGGCATAGTATACAAATTTTTAATCCATTATCTATTTTTTCTTCTTCGCTTGAGGTGCTATAAACATAGTCATCCGCTTTCCTTCCAGTTTCGGCATTTTTTCCACTTTACCGTATTCTTCCAGATCCTGGGCCAATCGTAGCAATAAGTACTCACCTTTTTCCTTGAAAATAATCGATCTTCCTTTGAAGAAAACAAAAGCTTTTACCTTGGCGCCATCCTGAAGGAATTTTTTGGCATGATTCAACTTGAACTGATAATCATGTTCATCGGTATTCGGTCCGAATCGAATTTCCTTAGTAACTACTTTTGTGGTTTTCGACTGAAGTTCCTTTTGTTTCTTCTTTTGCTGATAAAGGAACTTTTGATAATCCACGATTTTACATACCGGAGGATCTGCATTAGGTGAAACTTCTACCAGATCCAACTCCTGTTCATCGGCCATTTTTAAGGCTTTATCAATCGGATATACATCGGGATTATCAATATTATCACCAACAACCCTCACTTCTTTAGCCCGTATTTCATCGTTAATTCTGTACCTGAGTTGTTGCTTCTTGTTTTTTGAGCCTTTTCTTGCTATATTTACTGCCCTCCTTCTTTTTTGTTCGACAAAAATAATTTATTGGTTGACAAATTCCACCTGACTATGGATTTCTTTTAATATAAAATCTTTAAATTCGTTCACATTCATAGAACCCTGATCTCCTTCACCCTGCTTTCGCACAGAAACCGTTTCGTTTTCTGCTTCTTTTTCCCCTACTATCAGGAGAAAAGGAATCTTTTTCAGTTCGTTGTCCCTGATTTTCTTGCCAATCTTTTCGTTTCTCTCATCAATCAGTGTGCGAATATCGGAATTATTTAAAAAATTCAAAACTTTTTTTGCATAATCGTTATATTTTTCGCTGATCGGCATTACCACAACCTGGTCTGGAGTGAGCCACAAGGGGAACTTACCGGCTGTATGTTCTATGAGTACGGCAACAAAGCGTTCCATTGAACCGAAGGGGGCTCTGTGGATCATCACGGGGCGGTGTCTTTGGTTATCGGCTCCAACGTACTCCAGTTCAAAACGTTCAGGAAGGTTGTAATCAACCTGTATGGTTCCGAGCTGCCATTCCCTTCCAAGTGCATCCTTCACCATAAAATCGAGCTTGGGACCATAAAAGGCGGCTTCACCGTACACTACCTTTGCTTCCACCTCTTTATCCTCCACGGCTTCAAGGATGGCCTGTTCAGATTTTTCCCAGTTCTCATCACTCCCGATATAATCTTCTTTGCGATTGGGATCCCGCAACGACACCTGCACCGTATAATTATCAAAATCCAGGGTTCTGAAGATCTGCAGAATGATGTTCATTACCTTCAGAAATTCATCTTTAAGCTGATCGGGCCGGCAGAAAATGTGGGCATCGTCCTGTGTAAATCCCCTCACTCTTGTAAGCCCGTGCAGCTCGCCGCTCTGCTCATAACGGTAAACCGTTCCGAACTCGGCATAACGCACAGGTAAATCCTTATATGAATATTGCGTATGTTTGAACATTTCGCAATGATGGGGACAATTCATGGGCTTAAGCAGGAATTCCTCACCTTCCTGCGGTGTGGTTATGGGCTGGAAGGAATCCTTACCATACTTCTCGTAGTGGCCCGAAGTAACATAAAGCTCTTTCTGACCAATATGAGGTGAAATTACCTGCTGGTAACCATACTCCTTCTGTATCTTTTTCAGGTAATTTTCAAGCCGTTCTCTCAGTTCAGCACCTTTAGGCAGCCAAAGAGGCAAACCCTGACCCACCTTTTGAGAGAAAGTAAAAAGTTCCAATTGCTTTCCCAGTTTCCGGTGATCCCGTTTTTTAGCCTCTTCAAGCATATGAAGGTATTCATCCAGCATCTTCTTCTTAGGAAAAGTGATGCCATATATACGGGTGAGCTGCTTGTTGTCTTCCTTACCTCTCCAATAGGCGCCTGCGACACCCAATAGTTTGATCGCCTTAATATAACCGGTATGGGGCAAATGTGGTCCACGACAGAGATCCACAAATTCACCCGTTTGATAAAAGGAAATGGTACCGTCTTCAAGCTCACTGATCAGTTCCACCTTGTATTCATCACCCTTATCCTGGTAATATGTCATAGCCCGTGGTTTGGGCACCTCTTCCCGTTCAAATTCTATTTTCTGGCTTGCCAGTTCCTTCATCTTCTCTTCTATTTTGGGAAGATCAGCGTCGGTAATGGTTCTGTCGCCCGGGTCCACATCATAATAAAATCCCTGATCTATACTCGGACCAATTCCAAACTTAATACCGGGATAAAGCTGCTCCAGTGCTTCTGCCAACAGGTGGGCTGAAGAGTGCCAGAACGTATGTTTTCCTTCC
>JBNJFN010000251.1:0-5275 GCA_051746885.1 Bacteroidota bacterium
ACCCATAATTGAAGATGCGGCCGAAGCATTGGGCAGCAAATATGAAGGAAAACATCTGGGTACTTTCGGGGAAATTGGCATTCTATCGTTTAATGGGAATAAGATTATAACTACCTCGGGCGGTGGAGCGCTTGTATCAAACAATGAGAATTATGTTCAGAATGCTCTTTTTTTGGCTACTCAGGCAAAAGATCAAGTCCCTTATTATCAGCATTCCAGTGTAGGGTACAATTACAGAATGAGTAATATATGTGCAGGTATCGGCAGGGGTCAGATGGAAGTCCTTGATATGAGGGTTCGACAGCGCAGGGACAATTTTAATTTCTATTTCAACGAGCTCAATGGTTATAAATGTGTCCATTTTTTGACTGAAACCGGTTCAGCTTATTCCAATTACTGGCTTACTACCCTTACTATGGATGGAGATACAAAGTCCAGTGAAGATTTACGTATTGCCCTGGAAAAAGAGTATATTGAAGCCCGCCCACTCTGGAAACCCATGCAACTTCAGCCTGTGTTCAAGGATTATCCTTTTTACGGGAATGGTACTTCCGCAGAATTGTTTAGTAAAGGATTATCCCTGCCCTCGGGCTCCAACCTTACCCGGGAAGATAAAGAAAGGATCATAGAGGTTATTCATCGGGTAATAGACCACCCATAATGCCATCTTGTATGTTTATGGAGCAGAGAAAAACTACTCATCTGCATCTTAATCTCCTTGTTTTGATGATGCTTTCATTTATTCTGAGGATGGGTCTGCCTCAGCTGAAATTTTTATTTATCCCTTTATTCCTCTATTTAGCAGTTTATATACTTTATAAAATAATCACATACAAAACAATACCAGGGATAAAGCATTTTCTTTATTTTATGAGTATTTACCTGCTATTACTGGGTATTTACCTTATTGCATTGATCTACAAAACCGGTTTTCTGTTACCGGTAAAGGAATTCATTTCAGGGACCATCATTTTGATTCTTTTCTATTTTTTCTATTTCTATCTTATTTCGGGAAATATACCTTTTTACCGTATAAAAAAGCTGTTTATTCAGCAGTTTATAATAATCACTTCTATAATTGCGTTGCTGGGTTTGGTAAAACTGATCTACTCGGCCTTCGGATGGTCTTTTCCGTTATCTCCCAAGCTCTCTCAGGAGGCTTTGACCTCCTCGGTTACCTCAGATTACAATTTCTTCTCCCTTACCGTAATTTTGGGTACTCTGACCATACTGTATCAGTTGTATGTGAGGGAAAAAATCGGCAGGAGAGCGTTAATCGCCTATAATCTTGTAATGGGGTTGTTTTCTTTTATTATACTTACTTCCCAGTCCAGAAGGAGTTTTATTGTTCTTGTGGTCATTTTGGCATTGATTGTGCTGGGAAGGGTGATTGCATGGTTTTATTCTGAAGTAAAATTCAGAAAATTTTTTAGAAGGAATGATGGGTATTTGATTTTAATGGCATTTGTATGTTTTATGGGTTATGCCCTGATGTTTTTTACTTCGGATCAGTTTAAAAAGCAGATGGTTAAGGATAATAGGATCTACAAATCAGATTTCCGAATTGAGTTGACCAATGCAGTTAACCGGTATGCCACAGTTTTGGGATTTGATTTTCAACAGAGGGATTTGTATGAGATTTTATGGAATCAGGATACAAGACCCCAGGGAAAATTCAGAAAAAAGATAAAGCATTGGATTGACAGGCAATTTCTGGATTCCACCCAGACCCCATACAATTTCTATAATGGGGATTTTAACAAAGACCTGAGAACCTGTAAAAAGTATCCGGATTCACATCATTTGGAAGATTCAAGAGGTAATGCCCTGGTTAAATCGTTCCATGATACCAGCAGATTGGGTAATGTGTTATTTGTTGATGAAGTGGACACTGTAATTATGAGTGCTTATACAAACTTGTATGCTGGAAACACAGAACAAGTAACAGATAATAATGAAGCCAGGAAGGAAGTCGGCCGAAAAGAGCGTTGGAAATATGCTTTTCAGCTCTTCTCCGGTTATTCTTTAACTGGTAAGCTATTTGGCAATGGCTTTTCCTATTTAAGCCATTTCGGTAAAAAATTCAAGGGTACTTCTCATACTTACGAATATCCCCATAATCCTTTGATTTCTGCATTTTTATATTCAGGAATGATGGGTGCTGGTATATATGTGTTTTTTTTGGTATATACCTTCATTCTATACGTTAAAAATTTCAGTGACTTACAATATTTTTTCATCTTATTCCTGATTACTGCATTATATGTTACCATCAGCGGCAACAGTCATTTCAGTGTGCCTGTCTTTGTTTTTTTGAGTTTATTACCCTGGTTTTATCACAGTTTAAAGACTAAGATTGAGGGATGATGAGGCGGATTTGTCATATGACATCAGCACATCCTGTGAAAGATGTTCGTATATTTTATAAGGAATGTCAGGCTTTACAGGAAATGGAGCTGGATGTTTTTTTGCTCGCCCCAAGTAAGCAAACAACTACAATAGGGGGCATTCATATAGTTGGCTTGCATCCTTTCAGAAACCGGTTAACCCGTATTTTTTTATATCCCTGGATCATATTATTGAAAGCTTTTCAGATCAATGCATCGGTTTATCATTTTCATGATCCCGAATTGCTTTTTATCGGGTTTTTCTTGAAATTGTCAGGTAAAAAGGTGATCTACGATGCCCATGAAAATGTCCCCCTACAGGTAACCAGCAAGTTTTATCTGGTTCGGCCCTTACATTGGATTATGGCAAAATCGGTTAAAATTTTTGAGGAAATGGGGGTCAGAGCTTTTGATGGAACCATTGTAGCTACTGAGGGAATCAAAAACCGGTTCCCGTCCAGATATTTTCATAAAACAGAAGTCGTAAGAAATTTTGTGGATCCTGAGGAGATCATGCCTTCACCTTTTTCAGAAAAAGAGAAAAATCTTTGTTATGTAGGAGGAATAAGTTATAACCGTGGGATAGATCTTCTTGTGAAATGTATTGAGGGTACCGGTATGATGTTGAAACTTGCTGGTAAGTTTCATAATGAACGGTATCTGAAAAAGATGAAAAAAATGCATGGCTGGAAAAATGTCAGTTATCTGGGGCTTCTTGACCGTGAAAGCATAAAAAAACTGTATGAAGATTCCTACATGGGTTTGTTGCTCTTGAGGCCACGCGAAAATTTCAAAGATTCGCTTCCCATAAAGCTATTTGAATATATGGCTGCAGGTATACCGGTTTTGGCTTCTGATTTTCCTTTGTGGAGGGAAATAATAGAAGATAATCGGTGTGGTGTTGTAGTGGATCCTTTGAATGTTGAGGAAGTCCGCAAAAAGACTAAAAAGCTGTTGGCCAATACTGCATTGGCAGAAGAGATGGGAAGAAACGGGAGAATGTTGGTGTTAAATAAATATAACTGGAAACAGGAAAAGGAAAAGCTCAAGGACTTTTATACACAGATTCTGAGTAATTTCAATCACTAATAGGAGAATATCTTATCGAATCATTGAATATGTTTATATTTGTCGCTAATATAGTTTCGTGTGTGTCATGTTTAGTTATGAATAAAGTTTTCAGCTCATCGTGTTTAAATGAAGGAAAAGGTCACCATCATTATACCATGCCGGAATGAGAAAGATTATATAGGAAGATGCATCCATTCGCTTCTAAATAACGATTATCTTCTAAAAGAAATCGTTGTAGTGGATGGACAGAGCGAGGACGGCACGCGTGAAGTTGTAAGTGATTTGTCACAAAGCTATTCCAATGTAAAGCTTATTGACAATCCTATGCAGATCACACCTGTAGCCCTTAATCTGGGCCTGGAGGAAGCGGATGGTGAATATATCATGATTGCCGGGGCACACGCCAGGTTCCCTTCAAGTTATGTGTCAAAGATGGTATGGAGGATCAATTATTTTGATAGTGCTTCAGGTGTAGGGGGTGCCTTAAATACCATTGCAGAAAGTGCGGGAGGAGGACCTGCTATTGCAAAAGTGATGACAGATAAACTGGGCGTAGGAAACGCTATGTTTCGTCTTGGTAAAAACATGCCTGTGAAAGTGGATACATTGCCTTATGGCCTGTATAGAAGAGAAATCTTCGACAGGGTAGGAAGATATGATGAACGTCTGGTCAGGAATCAGGATATTGAACTGGCCAAGAGAATTTGGCGAAAGGGGGAACATCTTTACCTATTCTCTGATATAAAATGTGATTATCATTTTGGAGGAAATTTAAAAAAACTGGCTGCATTGTATTTTAGAAACGGTCTGTGGAATGTCTTTACCTTATATATTACCCAAAGATTCTCTTCTCTAAGCATCCGGCATTATATTCCTTTGCTTTTTGTACTGTCTTTATTGTTGCCTGTAATTCTGGCTTTGCTGGTAGAACCAGTATTTGTTTTTATAAGTTTGGCCATAGCTGCCGTCTATTTGATCCTTATAACTTTAAAAAGCATCAAGCTGGCGGATCAGGATACCAAGGCCATTCATCTTATCTGGAGTTTTTGTGTGCTTCATTTTAGCTATGGTGTTGGGTCCTTCCTTGGTTTGTTTCATTTGAACAAGCTTTTTAAGTAAAACCGGACCATCGCTTTTGTTTTTTAAGATTTCTATGGGGATTGAAGTTGGATTCTACTGCCTGTATTTTATTCTGATTAGGTCTGCATGCTTGAAGTATGAAAGAAGGCTGGGTCAGTCAAAGACAATTAAAGAATGAAGCGAATACAGTTCAAAAATGTTCTGGATAAACTGAATGCGTATACATTATTGGGCATAGCTTTTTTTATTCCCTTTAACAGCATTTTAAACCGCTACATGCTGGGGATATTTCTGGTATCTTCGCTCATTCTGTATGTTTCGCGACCTGGTACTCTATTAATAAAGAAATATAAAGGGTTCATTGCTTTATTCCTGCTTTTTCTTATTTATTCAATAAGTTTTCTTTATTCTTATAACCTTAGTCTGGCATGGATTGATCTCGAGAAGAAGCTTCCTTTATGCCTGTTGCCTTTGGCATTTATGATAATCAAACCCGGTCAAAACAAAAAACATCAGCTTTTCTGGGCTTTTCTGGCGGGAGTTGTGTCGGTTACATTAATTTGTGCAGGTTATTTTATATTTCATACCCTTTCTGATGCCCATTTTCATCGAGTACTTATAAATCATCCCTTTTACCAGATGTATTCCAAATTTTACATTTTTGGAAATACCAATTATTATGCAGTGTATTTAAACATGGGTGTATTACTTATACTTGGCATGCTTGGAAGAACCCC
>JBNJFN010000252.1:0-5238 GCA_051746885.1 Bacteroidota bacterium
AAGCGATTCTGTTCGAATGTGGCTTAACGACCGCATGACCAAACTTCTAAAACGGCTAAACGGTGAAGGATCTGCCTTGCACAATCAAGAGAGTATTACGATTCTGATGGAAATGATGTAAAAACTCCCGGGTGAACGACCGGGTTTTTTCTCTCCTGTCTATTCTTTTTTGTTTCAATATACGTATGTGTAACATCCGGCACGGATGATGTTTGTTTTCAGCCTGCATATTTTACTGCTTAATACACTGTAATGAATCATCATTTGACTGAAGAAGAAATTTCGGTATGTTCCGAAAAGCTGGCGAAGGGCAGTTATGACCAGATACCGACGGAGTTGCGGGAACATTTGTCTCATTGTGATCATTGTGCAGAGGAAGTATTGATGGTAATCCAAATAGCAGGAGATGAAGTTTTCAAAACAGACAAAAGAAGTAATAGCCCTGGAAAAATTTGACTTATTGGCGTTTTAGCTTTTTCGGTTGCAGCTTCCGTGGAATTTATTATTATGGTCTTCCAGCTTTTCTTTTGGTCAAATGGGGAAGGGCAGGATGAAAATTTGCTGCCCCATCAGGAGAAGGATTTTGAGTCAGGCCGGGGCCCTCTTTCAATGAACCCGATGAAGAAAATGTTGCAGGAAGTTTGCCTGATACAGCTGAAGGAGAATTCTGCTATTGGAAGCTGGTCTCGGGAAAACTGGGGGTCTGGTTTTCTGTGATAGGGTATATTTGAAAGAAGACCATTCAGAATAATCTGCATCCTCTATTTAATGTACACTACAATATGCTGTTTTTCAATGCTTATCTGCAGGTTGTGAAACGAATGTGTTTTCTGAGGGCTTTACTGGAAATGAAGTTGTTTGCATAAAAAATAGGCGAAACGGTGCCCGGTGCTGCCGTTTTGCTCGTCAAAGAAATCGCCCCTTCTAAAAAAACCCGGCCATAATTTTCTAAAAAATCATGACCGGGTTTCGTATTTTTTATCCCATTGTCAATTTGGAATAAAGTTCAATTAGGGCTGAACTTTGATGTCTAATTTGATATAATCGCCTGCATTATATGTGCCATTGATCTCGGTTACTTTAATCAGACCTTTTTTCCCATAATTGTCAACAAATTCAACAACATCACCAACTTCTAAACTGTTAATGCTCTGTTCATTTGACTTTGATATGAAATCAAGTTCACTTGAATTAGAAATTGCATCAAACTCATCTACAGTTAAGGTAGACGATGCGAAAAAGCAATCGTTCAATTCTGTAGTTCCCGCAATTTCATCTACATCAACTATAGTATTACCAGAAGTTACCTGGAATGTTTCTTCATAAGTACTTGTGGATGCTAAAGAAGCATTATGGTTTTCTATTTCACCTGATGCACCATAATAATAACCGAAGTCCCAATATGCAGCAAACTCTTCTCCGTCTTTTATCGCATAAACATTTCCGTCAACTAATGAAATAAAAGTTTCAGAAGAACCATCATCAAGAGGAGCAGCCAACAATTTAGCCTCATATTCTTCTACGCCAACACTCTCAGGATTTTCCCCACCATATTTAATTGTAATTGTCCCGGGGCCGGCTACATATCGCTTATCCATGTCACGGTAGTCGCCGCGGCCTGAAGTGGCCCAGATTTTAAATTCTACATCTCCACTACTAATTTCATTCGAAATAGGGAAGGGAATTGTAAAGTCAAATCCTGTAGCTTCCTCACTGCGACTTAGATCCACTGAACCATCACCTTTTTTATCAAGATCTTCAATGTTCAATTCAAACTTTTCATCTCCAGCCCCTGGAATGTTTCTTGTAATGTACAACCTTCTCATGTTAGTTTCAGAAGAAAATACAACATTCACATCTACTTCTTCAGCCCCTTCTTCAAGGTCGCTTACATAAACGGTTGTGCTGGCCGAATCGGTAAGTTCGCCTTCTGAAACGACAATTTTTGGAGCGGTTTCTTCTCCATTTTCTTCGTCCGTTGCCAAAAGACTTTCATCTTCCTCGCAGGAAGTAAAGGAAAGTCCCATGATAAGGGCAACAACCATTAAACTAAAAAAATTAAACTTCTTCATTTTCAAAATATTTAAATGTTAAACAAAATTTCATTTTCAAAAAACCGATTCAATTTCCCTTTTCTCCGGTGGCCAGTTTAGTGAAAGTCTTATAGGCCTTTCCGAAAATGAGATTTTAACGGCAAACGAAACAAAAAAAGCATCAGCATCGAAAAGCAGTTCTCTGAGATCGGCCGACCGGTTTTTTCATCACCGGGGAGAGAACTTGTAATCTGTTGGTGGTTCAGTGAGTCGTGAAAAGGGTGTTCGTACCCTTCCAATATATGGAAAACCGACAAACGTAATCCAATTTTTGTACGCAACAATAGATTAAAAGGTGCAATTTCATCGTACAATCGATATTTAAATTTTTCATCCGGGTCATCCCGGTTGTGGGGCATGTAATACCGGGAGTTGTCGCTGTATTCGCATTCTCCGCTGTCATAGGCGGCATCAGGTTCGTAATTTAAGCGCACGGGTCGGTGCAGCCCATTTTTTCATCTTCAGCGTAATGGCATGCCGAAAACAAAATTGCCAGAGGCAACAGCAACAATCGACCATGACTTAAGGCCTGCACGACCAGGGGTGTATTATTGACGGAGAAAGCCATTCTTCTTATTCTTTAATCGTCCAGGTCAATGTTTCCTCTGCATGAACGGTGATGTTCTCTTCTTTGACAGCATTGCCGGTGGTGGGGTGCATGGCTCACAGGTTATATTCTGCCGAGTCGGCTTCTTCATCTGTGATGGGCATCACAAAAGCATAGGCTTCCTGGCCGGCAATTTTGGAAAGGTTTTTAAGGTGCCATCTTAGGGGTAACAAACACTCCCGATCAATTGTTGATGTCACCTTCCACATCTTCCCATTCATATAAAGCCAATTCTACGGCCTGCCCATCACTGTTTTGGTGGTTGACAAGAAAATCCGGGGAACTTGAAGGGATCTTTTTTCATGGGCACTTCAATTTTATACAAGGCCAATCTTCTATTGCGTTGTTGAAGATCAGAAGGTTGCCTGCATCGGCGGGTTTTTCTGCATCGAATTTTGGTGGTGGATTGTCATTTCTTGCATGCACCCGTGAGAACCACTATTGCAAATATTGAAAGGAGCTTTTTCATGGTTCATGTTTTTTTGGGTTCCTTCTGTTTCATGCAACAATTTCATGACGGCATCTTCGCGCATGCGCTGAACGGCCGTGATGCTGAGAATACCTTCCCGGAAGTGCCCTGTTGAAGAGAAGGCTTCACCCTCGTAGCCCGTGAGCATTTAATCCCGAGAATTCAAATAGTGGTCGATCATACATTTGGTTGATGATTCAATGATGTTTTTTGCTTTAATGACAATAAAACTTCCCTCACCAAAACCCTCTCTTACCTGTTCAATTTCAGAGATTTCATTGGGGTTGGCAAATATTGTCTGGCAGATGGTTTCGGTTTTAAAACCATTGTCGCCCAGCAAATCACAAATTTCCCGGGTGCTGAAGAAGACAGCATCTTTATAGAAAAGACTTTTTTCCTTATGTTGTTGATATTCTCTCCCTACTGGACTCTCTTTGTCTACAAAGGAGATAATAAAATGGCCATCGGGTTTCAGAATCCGGTGAATTTCCTGAAATGATTTTTGGGGATCGTCAACAAAACAGATGGTGGTGACCATCAGTGCAAAATCATAAGTGTTGTCCGCGTAAGGCAGATCTTCAGCAGTGCAGGAAGTGACGTTGATGCCGCGTTCTGCAGCTTTTTCCAGCATGGTATCCGAAGGATCACAACCGTCTTTGATTTTTAGGGGTGCGGCAAAAATTCCGCTTCCCACTCCAATTTCCACCCCCTTTCCGCGTTGTGGTATTAGAGATCGGATAGCTGCCAGTTCGGAGAGGAATGCATATTGATTTTTCGTGAACCAATGTTCATATTGATCTGAAAACTTATTGAAAGGAGCAGTTTTGGCCATGGCGAATTTTGATTTTGGAGAATAAATGTAAGCAACTGTTTTGAGGAAAAGAAACTGAAATGATTGAAATGTGCAATAACGAGCCTTGAAAAAAATAATTTATTTTATTCGAAAACGCCAGTGTTTGCCTGCCCAGTATTCTCCTGCATAATCAATGCCGACCCGGGGCATTGAAATAAAACCGGGTTGTGCCTGTTTGCCGGAGTTGTTTTCTACCCAAATCCGTGAAGATGAAATCAGATCTTCCCCGTAAAAAGATTTGTCAAGTTTAAATTCCCGCCCGATCCGGCCGGGTCCCTGTATTTCTGCCGATCCGCGAATTAGCGCCGCCTGGGGATGTCCCTCGTCGCCGGTTGTAAAATTGAGCAACCAGTACATGCCATAGATGAGGTACACGTAGACCAGCCCGCCCTGATGGTACATGACTTCTGTACGTTGGGTTCGTCCTTTGCGGGCATGGCATCCTTGGTCTTCTTCCCCCCTGTAAGCTTCTGTTTCTGTAATGGTGATTTTAAAAAGATGGCCGTTGCCAAAATCCCGGACAAGTGTTTTTCCCAAAAGCTCCGGGGCCACTTCTAATACATCACGGGAGAAAAAATCGCGGGAGATACGCATAACATATTAATATTCTTTTCTTTCCGGATTTTGCAACCAAGCTTCAAAAGCTTTTTTTACATTAGCGGTTTGGATTTGTTGCGTTTGTATTGATCGTTCGCTGACAGTTTTTTCCAGTTCCCGGTAGATGAATTCGTCATCAAAACCAATTGCAGCTGCATCGTGGCGGGTATTCCCAAAATATAAAGCATCGGCGCGTGACCAGTAAATGGCCCCCAGGCACATTGGACAGGGTTCACAGCTGGCGTAGATGGCACATCCGCTTAAATCGTAAGTCCCCAGTTGGGCCGTAGCTTTTCGTATGGCTTCAATTTCGGCATGAGCAGTGGGATCGTGCTTTTCGGTAACCTTGTTGCAGCCGGTGGCAATTATTTCATTATTCTGCACCACGAGAGCCGCAAAAGGACCGCCACCCCTGGCCACATTTTCCTCCGCCAGTTGGCCGGCCATTTCCATGTATTGTTGATGAATATCCATTATTATGTGTTTTGTCTTCTGCTTTCCGGCATCTATTGCAATGGTCCGTTAAATTTGGCTGTAGTTAAATTTTGCGTTGTTATTTTCCAAACACCAATAAATTTTGGTAACATCCTTAAAAGCCCCCGGAGTGGGGCGATCGTAT
>JBNJFN010000253.1:0-5203 GCA_051746885.1 Bacteroidota bacterium
CAGTTGCTGGCCCGTCGTCCATCCGGCAAGGTATGAGACCGCAATAAGGCCGGCAAAAAGGGCAATCACTGTAAAATCAAACGTATATTTCTGAAGCGTTTTGTTCATATGTGTTTCCGTTTATGTCATGGCAAAAACCAGGGCCATTATGGTTCCGATAACGATGGCTCCGATAAAGCTGAGTCCGTTTCTCATCAGGGTTACCTTCATGCCAAAATATTTTGCTTCCAGCGGAATGGTCAGGATGCCCACCATTTTTAGCGTGGTGATAAACAGGGCAATCACACCGTAGCCCACGCCGCTTTCCACCAGCATGCCCGCAAGAGGGTAGGAGATGAACCCGGGAATGAGCGATATACTTCCGGTAACAGCCGCTAAGAGATAGCCCAGCATCCCGGCCTGGTCGCCAAAATATTGAATAAGTGTTTTTTCCGGGATGAAATGCATGGCAATACTGACCAGGATGATGACGCTGAGAAGGGTGGGTAACAGTTTAAGAAACTGCATCGCTCCTTTTTTCAGCCCCTTCAGCGTTTTTTGTTGGTTAACGATAAGAGAAGCTACCACGGCAAGCCCCGTTATGATAAATAGAATGGCCATTATTTTTCTATTGGTTGAATCTGAACGCCCAGGATTTTACTGGGTGCTTTTGCTTCCATTTGATATTTTCCGGGTTCCGCAATCACACAATAGCCTTCTTCCGGTTCGCTGTATTCGCTGTTGATGGTAATACCGACCTTCCCGGCGATGATATAAAAAACCACGTGCGATTCCATTCTACAGGGCTTATCAGGAGGCATTGTATCACCCTCTTTCAGTTCTATGAGCCTCGTCTTGAAGGTGTCTGTCTCATACAATACGTTTTTATCGCGCTGTTCATAGGGAAGGGCTTCCAGATTTTTTAGGTTGAATGTGTGCAAAATATATACGCCTTTATGTGTTTAACAATGTTTGAAATATGCTTTTTTGAACCTTTTTTTAATTGAATTGCTAATTCCTATTACGCCACTCCTTTTAACAAGACCCCCACTAAATAGGCAGCGACTGCCGCAATGCCCCCAACAAGCAACATTTCTGCTCCGGCCCGGTACCATTTCTGGTTAGTTATGCGGACCTTTAGTGCTCCCAGGATAAACAACGTTGCACCGGTCATTATCGAGGCAATTAAAAAGGTGCTTTCCTGAAGGGATTGATAGAGTTGAGCTACCGTAAAGGCAATGAGTGGAATAAAACCGAATACGGCAAAACTGACGAAAGTAACCAATGAATTTTTAAGAGGCGAAGAATTATCTTCTATAATTTCCAGTTCTTCCTTCATCATGATATCCACCCAGCCTTCTTTGTTTTTAGCAATGATATCTACCATTTGTTGCGCATCTTCTTTTGAATATCCTTTTCCTGTGTATAAGTCGACAAGCTCTTGTTTTTCCCCTTCGGGATAAACATCCACCTCCCAGCTTTCGCGTTTCTTTTCGGATGCATTGTACTCCTGCTCAGCGCGGGTACTTAGAAAGTCGCCTACAGCCATCGAAATACCATCGGCAAAAAGGTTGGCAAATCCCAGGATAAGGACGACTCCGGCGCTGAGTTGCGCACCGGCAACCCCGGCTACTACGGCAAATGTGGTTATAATTCCGTCAAGTCCGCCATATACGGCACTCCCAATATATTGGCCGGAACCTTGTTTGTGAGGTTCGAAGTGAGCCTGCTCATTGTGAGCTTCCTTTACGGCCTCAGCATCTTTGTTTTTGTAGGCTTCTCTTGCTTTGTCCAGATTTCTTGATAACATAAAATCTAAGTTTATTTTTTACAAATGTATGTAAGTAAACACAAACATATCTCATTTTGTTCGAAAAGGGTAATATGAGTGAGCAGCAGACTGGATGAATTACTATAAAGTATAAAGGTGAAAACTTGATTACTTATTGAATATAGAAATTCGACTTTCACAGGGCTGAATATTCCTGTATATGAAAAATACTGAGAATTAGATTCCCGCCCGACTGAATGATATCAGTCGTTCGGGCGGGTCTTGCCCATTGTTTCGCTTGTAGGGTTTTAAAAAGTCTAAGTTTTTATAGCGCGAAACATGAGCTGCGAAATGACGAAATTTTACTGATAGACATGGAAAAAGCGCGCGACGACACCAAAAAAATTTAGAATACGTCGTCGCGCGCTTTTTCTTTGCTGACCCTTATAGCCCGGTCATTCCGCTCAAATCACGAAGCGATAGCGGAGTGATGCAGAGCGGGATCTATTATTCGGGATTTGGTAAATGTCCAAACTTCGTTGACTACGTTAAAAATCTGGATTAAAGTCATAATAGTCTAATATTCTGTATGTATAGATGAGTAACTATGTTAACAGCTCGAGTAAAGTATTAAAGATACATCTGTGCGTTCTTTTATCTGCGTTATTTTTCCTACACTGGTTGCAGTATGGTTGTAAAATACGCTGTCAAACGTTTTGTTTCATCCTGGAGGGAATACGCAAATCCATTGAGTTTCCATTTCTTCACGGTCAATCTGAAACTGCCCAGCAAATTCGTGGCGGCCAGGGTGGGATCGATATCATTTCTGATTTCCCCGGCTTTCTGTCCTTGCTGAATCAGCCGGCTGAAATACTGTTCATTGGTTTCTATAATCTCTGTAAGCCTGGCAGTGAGAGAAGCTTCATTTTGAAAAATTTCCTCTGCAAATATCACAGATACAATAGCCGGGTTTTTACTAAAAATATTGCTGTATCGTAAAAAAATATTCTTTAGCTGAGTGAGTGAATTTTCGCTAGAGCGTTCCTTTTCATTAATAATCTGGGTGGTCTGCGCTTTAAAAAGGACAATAATAGCGGTAAGAATATTAGCTTTACTCTTGAAGTGGCGGTATATAGCAGCCTCGGTAAATTTCATGCGGACTGCCAGGTTTTTTATCGTTAACCCCTGAATGCCCTTTTCGTCTATTAAGCTAATGGCGCTCCATACGATTTCTTCCTGGCGTTTGGTCAGTGTGCTCATATTCTTTTTTTGGCAAAAATAGTAAATTCTTACTAACTTCTCGGTAATCTAAATTATTGCTCTTATTAGAGATAGGTTTAAAAAACGGGAAACACCTCCCGGAAAGGTAGCACAGACCTGCTGCTTATTAAAACAGAGCAACTTTAGTTCCGGGAAATCCTGTCCAGGTGGCTAAATTAAGCGTCAAGTTCAATCAAGATACAAAACGCACTGCCCTTATGGCGATCTGCTCCATGCAATATGTTGTTGATCTTTCCGACCATATTGTGGTGATTTCCGTGTAAAAATTGCGGAAAACTAACAGAAAAAGATAAATAGCGGGTGCTCATTCCTGATTTGCTCGATACTTGTGTCCGCGAGCAAAAACGCAAGCTATTTGACAGAGAAGTTGTTGTAATGCTTCGCGCACAATTGTTTGATAAATGTCTATCGTAATTCCCATCAATGATAACTCACCATATTAGGGTTTGGGGCTATCTGCAGGGAATTTTTTTAACTATTCTCCACGTTTCTCTTCTTATAGTCATAAAACTTTTTGCCTCCATAAGCGGCTCCTAATGCTAATAGGATTCCCATACCACCGCCAATGGGGGCTCCTTTTCCAACCGGACCATTACTTGAACCACTGGTAGGGCTACTTGGATCATCCGGTGGGGGTGGTGGTGCGGATCGAGAATCTTGTGCCAGTACAGTTGTGGACATAAAAAAAGCTAAAAAAATTGCAAGAAATGTGCTGATCAGTTTCTTTTTCATTGTATTGTCCTTTATTGTTTTTTAATTAGTCTACTAATAATATTGTACCTTCTTTGTAACAGAAAAATCATTGGAAATCACCTGTATTATATATATGCCTTTTCTTAATCCGGATAAAGGTATAGTAGATTGCTCCGGCGCAAGTGATGTGCTGAAGACCTTCTGGCCATTTATGTTAAATATATGAACTTGGGCTTTACTTGTTTTTTTAGATGCAAAATCAAAGTGCAGATTACCTTTGTTAAAGTATATTAATAAATTGGACTCATCAAGTTCTTCCACAGATAAGGGACTATTTAATAATACCTTAAATCGCGATGGATCATTATCGGGATGATGATGGAAAGTATATTTCGAATTGGAAGTCAGGTCAGTAATGGTATTGGTTTTGATGTCCAGTAGCTTAACCGGAATCTGGGGATCAAATGATTCCACGGATGAAAACTCAAAAGTAACTTCGCCTGCTTTATCCAGTTCAAATCCCAGATTAATTGATTTGGATTCTGTTGTGGGCGCTATGCTGTTGATAGATAATTTATGATTATCGGCAGAAAAACTGTATAGCTGGGGAGAACCTCCCATTCCATACATTTTGGTAACATCATGACTGCCCTCAAAGTCATCAGTGGCATTTTCCCTGAAACGGATAATGCTCTCATCGCTGCAGTTGTTGGCCATAGCTTTGATACGTAATAAATCTGAGTCTTCCTTTGTCTTTTTAAGAAAAGCCTGTGAGCTGTGGACCCGCACATCATTATTCATAGTAAGTGCAGGGCTTGCGCCACTTGCTTGTACCATAAAGGCCTGGCCTACCGGGATATATTGTGATGCTCCATTGGTTCCTGCATCATTACCATAAGCAGCCCAATTTCCATCACTTGCACTCCAGATCCAAATGGCATCATACAGGTCTGTTTTCGTCCAGTCTGATCCTGCATCCCAGTCAATAGCAGAAGGGTAGGGATTGGGAACCAAGTGATAATCTCCTGAACCACCCGGCATTGATGCTGCACTAAACTCCCCATTGTTCATAGGCCCTCCAAAGGTATAAGTTGTATTGTTATCAGGATAATAGATCAAATATCCCTGGTCAACATTGAGTGATGTTGTTGTAGAAGTACCCAGTGCATTCCAGTCCTGGTCTGTAGCATTAAACTCATAAAGGTAAGAACCCATAAAAAGATCTGATTGAGGGTTGGCATCCTTTGTTAATGGAATTGAAACAGTATGGTAACTTTTGGCAGTTAAATCACTGTTACCGGTGACATACCGTTTGATGGTGGCTTCAAGATCATATTCATGATGAATTAAAGACCCTGTCCCCGATGAATTAGATTCTATAATAATTCCAGAACTTCCGGCGCTGCTGAGCATAACCTCCGAGGTGGTAATTTCAGCCCCCGGCTCAATGGTTATTTGTGCATTTTCTTCAATCGAGAT
>JBNJFN010000254.1:0-5186 GCA_051746885.1 Bacteroidota bacterium
TCGGTCTATATCCATATCCTTAATAATGTCAGAATCAAGGCACTGTTTGTAATTCCGGATGGCATTCTGAAATTCCGAATTGAAATGATAGGCCCTGGCCAATAAATAAAATACATCTATAGCTACTTCTTCATCTTCAGACAACGCGTCATTAAAGAACTTTATCGCATCTTCGTTATTTCGCAGCTGAAAATGACACACCCCGATCTTGTAATTCAGGGCAGCATTATCCGGGTTATACTTGTGAGCCTCTAAAAAGTGCTCCAAAGCTTTCTCGTAATAACCTCTGCCCTTATCGTAGAAGTTATCTCCTTCCCTCCTGCTCTGCCAGGCAGGGCGGAAACCTTCTTTTGATTCAATTTTAAAATCTCTTCTTTTGATTCTTATATCCTTCTGCGCAAAAACATGCGGGGAAATAAAATGAAAAAAAATAAAAAAAGACAGAAAAATTATGCCTGTTTTTTTCATAGAAATTGCTTCATTAAACCATTAATTATTGACATTCTTCCAGGTACTCATTGGCTTTATCCAGGCCCAGTTCTCTGGCCATCTGCCAATCTTCACACGCTTCATCAAGATCTCCAAGGTTTTCTCTGGCCATTCCCCTGTTCAGATAGGCTTCCGCGAGCGAATCATTTTCCTCAATTGCCTTATCAAACTGCTGAATGGCCTTTTTGAACTCCCTTTTCTTCAAATATGCTATACCCAGGTTGTTGTAGGCCTTTGCAGCTCCTGAATATATTTTTATCGCCTTTTTCAGATCACTGATGGCTTCCTCGTAATTTTCCCGCATAGCCTTAACCCTTCCCCTGTTTATATAGGCCTTATAATAATTGGGATCCAGATCGATTGCCGTAGTGAAATTTTCAATGGCATTTTTATAATCAGAGGCTTGAATCTGAGCATAACCTAAATTATTATAAGCAAATGCCAATTGGTCATTATACGAAACGGCTTTCTTAAAATCCTGGATTGCTCCCTGGATATCACCGGTATGCATTTTTGAAGTTCCCCGGTCATTATAGGCATAAGCAAAATCATAATCTTCATCTATAGCATTGTTGAAATTGCTTATGGCACTGTTATAATCTTCAAGCTCATAGTTGGCCAGCCCCCTTACATAATATACTTCGGGATTTCTATAATTATTTTCTAGTGCAATGGTTAACTCCTTTATAGCTGAATCAGGTCTGTTGTTTTTATAATTGATGTATCCCCTGTAAAAATTCGCTTCGCCCATCTCATTATTAATAAAAAGCGCCCGCGATAAATCCTTGTGGGCTTTCTCCGTACTGTCCATCATGAACAGCAATTTGCCGCGCTCCAGGTAAGCCTTCGCAAAATGAGGGGCTTTCTGTATTACAGAATCAAGAACCAGAATAGCTTCTCCCCTGTCATTCCGCATAATAAAATCTACAGCTCTGTTAAATTGTTCTTTAGTTTCATTATTGATCGATTGGGCAAATGAAACATGAATGAATAAAACACTGGTAATTATAAAAATAATAAGATTCTTCATTCCCGGTAACTTTATTTTCTTTAGCAGTCTAATGTAGCAATAATTTTATATATTCAAAAACCCCAGTCCAAATTACAGTTTTTTCCTTTCTCAATTCATTTAACCCACCTACCTTATTCAAAAATAATTCTCTTTCCTGAAAGATTTTATTTTTTGACACAATGATATATTAAATTTATTGATATATTTGTAATGAAATAATGGCTAAGGTAAAATTTATTAAAACAAAATATAAATAAGAATTATAAACTTCCAAAATTCTGATTCTATGCTGAAAAGTGAAAAAAGAAACGGAGTTGAAATACTGTCCTTTGAAAACGTGAGTAAACTCAACATATTGGTTGCTCAGTCTTTAAAGGAAGAAATGGCACAATATCTTAATAAGAATGGAAAAAACCTGGTACTCAACATGGAAGGCATCGAATATGTTGACAGTAGCGGATTTGGATCTTTACTGTCCATTCTGCGAAATGCTAAGAACAACAACAGCACCTTTAAGATCTGCAACATCTCACCAGACGTTATGGAACTTGTAAAGCTCCTGCAACTCCATAATGTTTTTGAGATTTACGACAGTGTCGAAGAATGTGTTCAAAGCTTCCAATAGATAAAAAGGTCATTAAAAAAGCCGTTCCAATTTTCCGGAACGGCTTTCTATATAAAATATTTAGTTGGAAAATATGATGTTTTCCCCATCATAATCTACTGTTACTTTTTTGTCTTTGTTAATATTGCCGGCTAAGATCTCTTTAGACAATTCATTCACGACGGCTTTCTGTAAAACTCGTTTTACAGGTCGTGCGCCATAATGGGGATCATAGCCCCTACTGGCAAGAGCCTCCACGGCCTTATCCATGAGTTCGATATCAATATGCTGCTTAGCCAGCATCTTTTTGATCCTTTCAAACTGGAGCCTTACAATTTGTTCAATTTGCTCTTTTGTTAAGGGAGCAAAAGTAACAATTTCATCTATCCGGTTAATAAATTCCGGTCTGATGGTTTGCCGGAGCATTTGAAATACTTGTTGCCTTACCTCATGCATAATTTCCTCGCGGTTCTCATCCGTAAGATTGTCGATCTTTTCCTGGATCAGATGAGATCCCACGTTCGAAGTCATGATGATGATGGTATTTTTGAAATCAGCTATACGGCCTTTATTATCAGTCAAACGACCATCATCAAGAACTTGCAGCAGGATATTGAAAACGTCCGCATGGGCCTTTTCAATTTCATCCAGAAGAATAACCGAATAAGGTTTTCTTCTGACGGCCTCTGTAAGCTGTCCTCCCTCTTCATAGCCCACATATCCTGGCGGCGCTCCCACCAGCCGCGACACGGTATGTCTTTCCTGGTACTCTGACATATCAATGCGGGTCATCATATCTTCATCATCGAACAGAAACTCGGCCAGTGCACGTGCAAGTTCCGTTTTTCCTACACCTGTAGTACCCAAGAAAATAAACGAACCGATGGGCCGGTTGGCATCCTGAAGGCCTGCACGGCTTCTTCGTACGGCATCGGAAACCACATGTATGGCTTCATCCTGGCCTACAACTCTTTTGTGCAGTTCATCTTCAAGGTTCAGGAGCTTCTCCCTTTCACTTTGCATCATCTTACTTACAGGTATACCGGTCCATCTGGCCACCACTTCTGCTATATCCCCATCTTCAACATCTTCTTTGATCAGCGCATCCTCTCCTTGTACTTCAGCAAGATCTTTCTGCAACTTCTCCACCTGATCCTGAGCCTCTTTGATCTTTCCGTACCGCAGTTCAGCTACTTTTCCGTAATTGCCCTCTCTTTCCGCTATCTTGGCCTCATGCTTATATTGCTCTATGGCTTCTTTATTCTTCTGGATCTGGTCAATGATGTTTCTTTCCTGCTCCCATTGAGAACGTAACTGATTGCGCTCTTCCTTAAGATTGGCAATCTGTTCATCCAACTCCTCAGATTTTTTATTGCCGCCTTCACGTTTGATGGCTTCTCTTTCAACTTCAAGCTGACCAATCCTTCTTTCTATATCATCTATGGTCTCGGGTACTGAATTCATTTCCAGCCTAAGTTTGGAAGCAGCTTCATCAATCAGGTCAATTGCTTTATCAGGCAGATACCTGTCAGTAATATATCTTTTGGAGAGCTCTACCGCAGCAATCAGGGCATTGTCCTTGATACGGACCTTATGATGGTTTTCATACCGTTCTTTTATGCCCCTGAGAATGGAGATGGCACTGGTTTCATCCGGCTCATCTATAATCACCTTCTGAAATCTGCGTTCCAGTGCTTTATCCTGTTCTATGTACTTCTGATATTCGTTCAGAGTGGTTGCCCCAATGGCTCGTAATTCCCCCCTTGCCAGTGCAGGTTTCAAGATATTGGCGGCATCCATAGCGCCTTCACTTCTCCCTGCACCTACCAATGTATGAATCTCATCAATGAACAGGACAATCTCTCCCTCTGATTGAGTTACTTCTTTAACCACGGCTTTAATCCGCTCTTCGAATTCACCCTTATATTTTGCACCAGCAATCAACGCTCCCATGTCAAGGGCATAAATCTGCCTGCTTTTCAGGTTTTCCGGTATATCACCGCTCACAATGCGATGGGCAAGTCCCTCGGCAATAGCCGTTTTACCTACCCCTGCATCGCCGATAAGCACCGGATTGTTTTTGGTTCTTCTGGAAAGGATCTGTAACACTCTCCTTATTTCATCATCCCTTCCTATTACCGGATCAAGTTTTCCGTTTCTGGCCCGCTCAATTAAATTGATTGCATAACGATTCAACGCATCAAATTGATCTTCAGCAGTCTGACTATCTACTTTAGATCCCCTTCGCAACTCCTCTATGGCTTTTGTTAGTTCTTTTTCACTTACTCCATTATCCTTAAGCAACTGTGATACATTATCTCCGGCAGAAAGGATTCCCAATAATATATGTTCTACCGAGACGAACTTATCCCCTTGATCTTTCGAATAATTCATAGCTTGTCTCAGCGCTTTGTTGGCATTATTCGAAAGATAAGGTTCACCACCTCCGGATACTTTCGGATATGATTCCAGTATGCTGTTTAATACCTCATTCAGATTCTCCGTATTGATATTGAGTTTTTTCAATAAATAATTGGCCACATCCCCTGCTTCACTCATCAAACCTTTTAACAGGTGTCCGTTCTCTATTGCCTGATTCTGATAGCTTTCAGCAATAGAAAAAGCCTTTTGCAAGGTTTCCTGTGACTTTATGGTGAAATTATTTAGATTCATAATTGTTTACCTCCTTTTTATAATTTTGACCAATTTTCCCTCTTTGTTCTCAAAAGTCTTGCCAATAAAATAACAGTCCAAAAATATGTCAAATTGGCGTTTTTTTGTTGTATTATGAGACAATTTGTCACATAACAATCTTAAACAACCATATACAGGTGATTTTCATTAATAATATACCCCATAAACTTCCAGAAAAAAACAAAGAATTCCATTCAATGCGAATACTTATATATTATATATCCGTATAGATAACATCCGGATTCTTGCTTTAAAAAATTTATTATTATATTTGAATAAAGCTTAAACTTATTATATATGGATAATTGTCAGTTACGTATAGGAATATTCGATGCAGATTATCTGAACATCGTTGAATTAAATACAACAGGAGATAATGAGCACTAT
>JBNJFN010000255.1:0-5163 GCA_051746885.1 Bacteroidota bacterium
GGGCCATGGTTCTCGACGGCATCGGCTTTATGGATCAATACATGGCTGAAAAACCCGAAGAGCTGCTGGAATATTCAGACTGGATGGGAATTGCAATACTGCCCTGTCCTGTTACCCTTGACCGGTTGAAGACTTTGCTCACCGAGCAGGCCGAACAGCTTGCCGGGCGGTAAACAGGTTCAGTGAATTCAAAAAATTCAACCAATTGGGTTCAAAAGTACGAGGATTCTACCAGAACAGTTACCAGTCATCCAGCCCGGATGAAAGGTTCTTCTGTATTTTTCTTTATGCCTCAGATCATCCTGTGTTTATATGAATTGAAACCGTAAGTTTCCTAAGGAGCTATCTTTTAAATTCATTTAAATGGGCAAAGAATTCCGGACTGTTTTGTTCCATAAAAGGTAAAAGACCTGGTTCACAAAGTTTATAAAATTGAGCGTTAAAATCCTTCCACAAGTTTTGTTTTTTGTTACCATTCAGTAAATCTTTAATTATATCATCATATTGTTGAATTAATTGATTCTTTTGTTCTTGATATTCCCTCAAGGACATTCCGCTTATTGAATCATGTGGAAACTCTCCGATTGGTTCTTGCCAGCTGGATTCCGGAAATTCATCGATAACACTATAATTCATATAATTAACTATGTTTGCGGTATTGGCATCCACAATGAATTTTATAATAGGCCTGAATAATTTCATTTTTTCATTTTTGTGCAATCGTTTGCCAATAAAAAAGAAAAATAAAAGGCAGGCTCTTTTTTTTATAATTTGAGGCACGGGTAAGGAGGGCACGGATTCCAGGGGCGTTAAGGCAAATTTAACCTTGCTTTTGCTAAATTTATTTACTGTGGCTAAAGTTTGGCTTTCAAAATTCATTCTTTCTTGAACCCTCAATTTTATTTCAGGCATGAGCTATTGGAGCGGGATCTACAGTAGATACCATAAAATTATGTGAATCTGCCCAGGCCTGTGTGAAATCATTTAAAGCAACCTCGAAACCCTTCCCATCCGGGATACCCGGGTCATTGAGAATCACTGACTGGTCTTCCGGATTATAACCAATGACCTGAACAGCATGATTTGCAGTTGGCATACCAAACAGGTCTTCCAATTGTCTATCGATAGAATTGTCCCAGATCTCATATGCATCCACCCCCACAATAACCTTTTGATTATTGTTTAATTTATCAATTAAATCTTCAAAGGTGTTGCCGTCAGTCCTTTCAACCGCGATACCGAAATCTTCTATGATATTGCCAACATCGGAGGGAAGGGTTCCCCCGCCTGGCGAATAATATCCTTTCTCAATGGCCATATCGACCAACTGTTCTTCGGTAAGATCAACATCAATAAAACTTTCAATAACAAACTCTTGTGAAACAATCGCACAGGTGTCTTGAGAATCCTGGAGGTGCCATTGCTCTATATCGTTATGTGGATACCCTACGATTTCCCCAAGGCTATCAACCTGGCTTTCAGACAAGTCTTGCGAAAAATCATTTTTCTCATAGGGGTTGATCTCAAGCGTTGCCTTTTCCATGGCCAAAAAGTCAAGCTCAGTATCTGTGCCTTTATCTCCAGATAAACCAAGTTCCTCATTGATAGCTTCCTTGAGATCAGGAATCCCAAACTTTGCATTACCGCCCTGTTGCTGATAACTCTGCAAATCAGGGACTTCTGAAGCGCCAAAGCCACCTGCTTGAAGAGCGGATTGGCTTGAGAATGAATCTTCGTCCTCATCAAATGAATCTGTGGGCTCATCATTGAGACCATCCAAAAGATCATCCATTTTTTTTCTCCTCAGTTGAGGTCAATTGGGGCAGAGCAAAGGAGTTTGTTATATTTTCTATAGTGTCTGGCAGTTTATGATCGATTACGGTTTCAATCTCTGATATCAGTGATTCAAAGCGAATTCCGCTTCCTTCAAGTATTTCCGCAAATTTGCGCTCTGTTCCCTCCTGGATTTTTTGGTGTAAAACATTTTTCATTTTATCTGTTATTTCAGTCTGTTTTTCTTTTGGGAATTGATTGAGAATCTCACTGTCCCGGTTAACGCTATGATTATTATCCTCATCTATGGCCTCTGCAGCTTCAAACAAAGCCACCGGGATTGTATCTTCCAGTAACTGCCACCATGGATAAACCTTTTCAAAAGCCTTTTTGATTTGAGCTGCAGATTCTCTGTCATTCTTAAAATAGTTCAGAATATCGTTCAGCGTCCGAATTCCCAGCATGCCAGCAATTAGTCCAACACCACCAGTCGCAGAGCCAGTGACCAAAAGCGTACCGATTAAAACCGCTTGTCCCCCATGCGGAAAATATTTCAGAATTTTATTAGAGATCGTATTTCTCAGCTCTTCTTTTGAAAGCAGTTGCTCAATAGGATAAACGGCTCTTTCAATTTCGGAGATGATAATTTGAATTTTTGATTGAACACTTCTGACATTGCCCCGGGCAGATGGAACAATTCTTTTCCTTTCACCCGGCAGCATCTTTTGTGCCACCGCATTGCCGAAAGCCCCGGCCATTAAGTCCATTTCATTTTTCAGATGATAATATGGATAGTATGAAGCCAGATATTCAAAATTCTGTTTGATCTTCGGCAGTAGCATACTAAGCATCAATATTTTTTTTTGCGTGATCGCGTATAATTTTTTATCCTCAAACAATTGGTTGGCGTCGATATGCCCCAACTGTTTCGCCAAATCTCTCATGGATTTTTCATGATTCAATTCCCGATTCAGCAGAATGACATCTGAAAAAATTCCGGTTAACAGGTTATATTTTTTCAAATTATTGTAGACCTGATAAAGATCGGCGGCTGAATGCAATTCGGCACTGTGACCTATTCTGTGTAATTCCAATGCCTTTTTTGTATTAAACGCATATTCCTCAGAAGCGATTAATTCAAACGTTTTGTTGCTTCCCCGGCTTCCAATTTTTAATGAAACTTCGAAAATGCCATTTTCTTTTTCTTTTAAACCAATATCCTGAATATCCGCATATCCAAAGGAGTCCTCATTAATTGAAAAGCCTTTTTGATAAAGTTTTAATATGGATGTTTTCGCTGTGGTCCGAGAATCAAAATATACGCCCACTTTATGATGCTCGTCCGAAAACAGGTCTGAAATTTTTGTTACTCTGGATGAAATTTCATCAAATGATTCCTGAGAAGGCGACAGAAGACCAATTTCTGTACACTCCCTTGAAATCAATAAACATTTGTTGTTTTCATTCTGATAGAAAGAAAAAGGAATTGCCCTATCTTCTCCAGGCAGATAAGCGATGATTTTATCAAACTGCAGTTCAAGTAAAGCCCTTTTTTCTATACCTTTCATTGGAAAATACAACGAAAAAACACCCTTATTGTCCAGGTCAAAGCTATCACTCTGGGGAATTGACTTGAGGTATTTTTGGAGTTGATCAAAAATGTTACCTTCAAATACGCCGGGGATGTCCTGAATAATAAATTTTTCCGGGATACCCTCTGTCTTGCAGGTAAGCTCAATTATTTTTCCCTCCTCTGTGGACTTTGCTTTCCAGGAAAAAACGCTATCCAATGGAGGGATATTGATCTGCGGATAGGTTTTGATTTGATTGTCTTCAATCGCACATATACAATCCTGTGAGTCAATTTTTTGCTTAAACGAACTTTTGGAAACCTGATAGTGCTGCACCGAGGTAAAGAAACATTTAGTGGCAGATTTGCGAATCCCTAACTTGCTTTGTAACACAGATGCCCAGAATGTAATCCATGGGCCATAACTTTTTGGAATAGTGGATCGATTTACGGATATGCGGCAGGTTTTTATATTGTTGCTTTGTGAAGGCTTAAATAAAAACAGTATGTTGTTATGGTCATACGATATGTCTAAACCAATATCTTCCAGAAGATCTGAATGAATCACCTTTTTGGCGATTAGAAACACTTCGAATTTATTGGATATAACAAGCTGCGGTTTTTCGACTTTTTTCCCGTTTGCCAAATCAGCTGAATCCGTTTGCAAAATAAACCAATAACCAGCGGGCAAATTCCAATTGAGGATTTGTTTCAGTTCATTTTCACAACTCACGCAAACAGGTGGAGCACCGTTTTGATAGAGATCCTGAACAGGTCCATGTATTGAACAGGTGATTTTAAAATCGGAACTATTTATGCATTCTTCGCACAAAAAGCTGTTTTGATTCCCCGGCACAATTGGGGCATCAATCCTTCCAGGGAATGCATAATTGACTTTCTCCAATATATTCAGCATTGTATAATTATTGTCATGTATCCCTGCTTTGCGACCGCACTTGATGCAGTGCATTTTTCCTGAAACCCGGTCTACAAAATTTTTCTGGAAATCTTTTAAAGCCATCCGACATCCTCAGCTTAAAATTCGTTACCAACGCTTTCTTGTTTCGGAAACAGCCCGACCAAATACAGCTGTAGCGAAAATAATGATCAGTAAAATGATGATGGGAACAGCAAGCCAAAGAGCCAGCTTAAAACCAATAATGATCAAAGGCACAATTATAAAAATCAGAATCCCGATCAGTATAAGCGTTCCGCAGCCTGTGAAAAAATCTTTTAACAAATTAGACATTTTTAAGTTTTCCGGCAGAGTTAAAACAAAGCCTTTGTTTTGGATGGAATACTAAACTGCACGAGTGTATAGGCTAAGTAAAAATAAAAATTGAGAAGACAAACAGCCAAAAACAGATTTTATGAGAGATTACTTAAAGTTTCATAAAATATTTTCCGGTACGAATCAAGAATTGCAACTAAACAATTTTTAATTTTCCCATTTCCACTGACCCCATCGGCTAATCTTTAATTTGATCTTGAAACGGTCAGGACAATGAGTAGCAAAGCTCGAATCGCAGAAACGACTGGCTTAAAATGGAAACATGTACTTCCATCCGCGATATAAAACTTCCGGCTTTTGTAATTGATGCACTGCAGAATCAACGAAAGCGGTCATGGAAGGATAGGGAGGAGGATTTTGACTTTATAAACAAACCCTGGAATTCTACCAGAGCCTGAGGATGGGCAATCGCAAGCGACTGAAAAAAGAATAAAAATGGTGCCGGAGGCGAGACTCGAACTCGCAAGGGCGCAGGGCCCGGAGGATTTTGAGTCCTCTGCGTCTACCACTTCCACCACTCCGGCACTTT
>JBNJFN010000256.1:0-5134 GCA_051746885.1 Bacteroidota bacterium
ACTCATTCAACAACAAAACGGGGTTTACCTTTTTGATGAATTTGATGCCATCGGTGCCGCCAGAGGACGCGACAATGAAGTGGGCGAAATGCGGAGGGTCCTTAACGCCTTTCTGCAGTTTATCGAAAACGACCAGTCCGAAAGCTTTATCATTGCTGCGACTAATAATCCTGGTATACTCGATAAAGCTTTGTTCCGCCGATTTGACGATGTCCTTTTTTATGAGTTGCCGGAACAAAGTCAAATCAACCAACTCATCCAAAATCGCCTTGGTGTATTTATGGGCAGCTATAAATTAAATGACCTGGCAGAAAAATTCAATTCTTTAAGCCACGCCGACATATGCCAGGCATGTGACGATGCCATAAAGGAAACCATCCTCGATGGAAAAGAAAAAGTAACCAAATCGATACTCAATCAAATGCTTACTCATCGAATGGATGTTTATAGGTACTAAATTCTTTAGTTTATGGACAACCTGACCAGACCTCACATTATTTTGCCTGATGACCCGCAATCATTATCATTTACTTCCAGACAAACTGGAGGCCCCAAAACTGAATTCCCCCAAAGAGATAGGTTAAACCATGGCCAATGGCTTCAGAACCGCTTTGAAGAAATCTGGCGTTCATCAACCAGCCGGGCTGAATCCAGAAGAGCTGCTTCGGTCCCTTCCAGAAAAGGTGTATATATTGAATTTTCAAGCCAGCCTGATTTTCCCTTAAAAACGCAAAGTCTGGAACAAACAAATTCCGGCATTCGCCTGCTCAATATTCGCCAAAAGGAATTTCAAGGTCATCATACTAATTTAGCTACGGTATACATTCCCAACGGAAAAGCTGCCCATTTTCTGAAAAAATTTCGAGAGTACACATCTAACACAACGTCATCAGGAAATCCCAAAAATAATGATCTTGCGGCCAGCATTGAAGAAATGCAAACTGCAATGCTCGAATCCTTCTGGGTGGATGATCCTGAATTAATACCTGATGAAAGGCCTTGTTGGTGCGAGGTTTGGTTATTGTCAGGAAGCCCTGAATCCGATAATGAACTTTTAAACAATTTTTTTCAGGTTTGTCAGCGTATAGGAATAAACTACAAAAACCAAAAACTAAGTTTTCCCGAACGGTTAATTACCCTTATTCATGCAAATCGCGATCAACTTTCAGAACTAATCGAAAGCTTCGATTATATTGCTGAATTTCGACGGGCTCAGGAACCTGAATCATTCTGGACTTCTCTTCCCAACATTGAACAAGCCAATTGGGTAGAAGACCTTAAAAACAGGCTCCAAATCAACAATGAATCAGAAGTTTTGGTAAGCGTCCTGGATTCTGGTATAAACAATGGACATCCCCTTTTAAACCCCGTTCTTTGGGATGAAAACTGTCACTCCGCTGACCCTGATTGGCCAACAAATGACATGGACGGTCATGGAACCCTCATGGCTGGGATTTGCACCTACGGCAACCTGAAAGAAGCCCTCGAAAGCAACGATCCGGTTGAGTTAATTAGCAATTTGGAATCAATCAAAATTCTTCCCCATACTCATGAAAACGATCAGGAATTATATGGTTTCATTACCGCTCAGGGCATTTCCAATGCTGAAATTAGTACCCCCGATGCCCGTCGCATTTTCTGTATGGCAGTAACTTCAAAATATCAGACCGACATGGGCCGTCCTTCTTCCTGGTCGGCTGAAATTGACGCTTTAGCTGCAGGTACAGATGATAATATTCAACGTCTTTTTATTATCTCCGCGGGAAATATCAAAGAAAACTATTTGGATTATCCTGAAATCAATTCCCTCTCTTCAATAGAATCGCCCGCCCAGTCCTGGAATGCTTTGACCGTCGGTGCAATCACTAACAAATCATCAGTCGATGACACCGATTTCGACGGATATCATTTGCTGGCAACACCGGGTTCACTCTCTCCATATAGTACCACTTCGTTTTCCTGGGAATCAAAATTATGGCCGAATAAACCGGATATTGTTTTTGAAGGTGGTAACCTTTTGTTAGGTCCTGAGAATAAAATAGAAGCACATGAAGATTTAGAAGAGCTGTCAACTTATCATAGAATAATAACCAGGTATTTTCAAACCTTAAATGGCACCAGTCTCGCCACAGCGAAAGCTGCATACATGGCCTCGGTCATTCGCTTCTATTATCCGGAATTCTGGCCCGAAACCATTCGGGGGCTCATGGTCCACAGTGCCGATTGGACGCAGGAATTAATAAACCAATTCAATATTGACCTGAAGAAAAAAGAACATGTAGCTCGTTTGTTGCGTCATGTCGGTTATGGCACCCCAAACCTTCAGAAGGCACTTCACTGCGCAGCTAACAGCCTCACTTTAATTGTCGAAAATGAACTTCAACCTTACAAAAAAGAAGGCACAATTTACAAAACCAATGAAATGCACCTCTACAATTTGCCCTGGCCCAAAGATCAATTAATGGACCTGGGTGACGTACAGGTAAAACTAAGAATCACATTGTCATTCTTTATTGAACCAGGCCCTGGTGAAGTTGGTTGGAAAGATCGTTACCGTTATGCATCTCATGGGTTACGCTTCGACTTAAACAATGTAGATGAAACCGAACAAGACTTCATAGCCCGGTTAAATAAAGAAGCAGATAATGATGGAGAAAATCTTCCAGGAGGCTCTAGTGGTTCCGAAAGGTGGTTAATTGGCAGCAATAATAGAAAACTGGGCTCAATCCATTCCGATATTTGGGAAGGAAACGCAGCAGACCTTGCAGCCTGCAATTTGATTGGCATTTTCCCCATCATTGGCTGGTGGCGGGAACGTCACCATTTAAAATGCTACAATAAAATAACCAGATACGCTCTCATCGTTTCATTGGAAGTCCCCGAACAGGACGTTGATATTTACACGACGGTCAAAAATATGGTTTCTGTTCCAGTAGAAATAAAAGTCTAAGTTTTATCTCTTAATCCGAATCAGGTCTGGCGGACTCTGCTCCGCCATCTTTTAAATCTTAAAGTCCCTACCTTTAATGTTTTCTACAGCAATTCAAAAAAAGGAACCGGCCAATTGAATTTTAAAAATTTTTGATATAAAGAAAAAACTATTCTGAAACTTCCTTATAATTACCTGTCTCACTATTCATCTCAATTGTAACATCGCCGGTCTCGCCACTAAAAAGGGTGTATTCATACTGAATCTGAATACTGTCACCTTCCATATTTGCAAATTCAACATTATCTATTCTTGTATCATCAGGCAAATCATGTAAAGGATTTTGAACTTCCCAAATAACTTTCCCTTTTTCAATGTTTATTTTTCTATAGGGGTCACTTGTATTATTTCCGGTCAAAATGCATTCGAAAAAACTTATAGGAAAATAATTGTCATTTTCAAATAGACTTTTTCCCTTAATGTTAACATCATCGTCATTATATGTTAAATTCTCTCCTTCTGTTTTAAACAATCTTCGGGCATTATAATCATATATCTCATAATATCCTTCATTTCCGTGCCCTTGTTCCATCTTTTTCACAATACAACTAGTTTGAAACCAAGAATAAATATCAGAATACCACGATTCATTGCCTTCTGGATTGATAAAACTCTCTTTCTTTGTATAATTTTCGGAATCACCTGAAAGAAAATAAAGGTCAGAAAGTCCTTTATTTGCAGTTCCAGATATTCCAAATAAAATAAAAATATGCTGACTTTTATCCTTAAACACGGTTTTTGGTCTATATTCATTAATTTTAAACGTTTCTTCCTCTCCATATCCAGCATTTAAGGTAACCATTGTGTCAATCATAGAGTTTTCCGTCCATGAAAGAATATTCTCCTTGGTTTCTCTGTTAAAACATTCAACATGCTGTTTCTTATCTTTTTGGCCAAAGAAATATATCCATGCAGAATCTCTGGTAATTATATAAGACTCAAAATCCTCATCTCCTTCAAATAAATTATATTCTTTCAACTTCTTTTGAAATTCAGTCAAAATTAAGTGTTCTTTAGGTTCTGGTTCTTTTTCATTATCGTCTTTGCAATTACTGAAAATTAAAAACAAAAAAAACAAGGAGATTATTAGTTGTAAAATGAAGCTTTTATACAACCTATGGGAATATAACTTCCTGACGTTATCTTGATTGCTATGGAGCATAATAGTACAAATTTCATTCATAGATGTTTTATTGCAAAATTAATAGACTTGTCTACAAGTAACAAAGATCACTTATGGCATTTATGCCTTGAAAACAAAAATAAATCTGTTATTCCAAACTTCAGGCGGTTCCGCTTTCGGGCTTTCCTCCAGCCGGCAAAAATCCCCGCCCCTTTTACCCTTTGTAGCTTTAGCGAAGAAAGGTCTCCATAAGAACATTCAATCATATTTGAAAAAACTTTCTCCTTCCCATGCGGGGCTTGCACGGTCTTTTTGCCGGCTTCCCCGCGGCCATACCCTTCGTGGTTTTCGGGCTGTCACATTTTTTGCCCCACCCTGCTTGCGGCCCATTGCCAGAAGATTTGGCAAAGAGCCGGCCTCCCTGCAAGCAAAAAAATGCGCCAGCCCGAAAACCACCCTCTCACTACTAAAACATAATGGGGTCCTATAGGAGCAGCTTCGCCCTACGTAGCTTCAGCAAAGTAGGGCCGGAAATAAACCATACGTAAATCCGAAAACAACTTTATTTGCCTAACCACCCGCAACATCCCTTCAACTACTCCCAAACTCATCACCCCACCAGAACACCAACTAACATTTCCTCAGCTGTCCTATAAGGCCACTATGTTTAGTAGACGCGGCCCCAAAAACCCTTCAAAGCCCGAAAGCGGAACCGCCTGAAGGCCTCTTTTCCCCGCCGCCCGTTAAGGTGCGGAAAAGGGAAGCTACCATCCTTTCATATTTCCCTACAAGCTTGCGGCCATGGCGCCGTCCTGCCGGATCCATGCCGTCTCTTTGCCTCCGCTATCGCTACGACGTCGTTCCGGCATGGCCCGTCCGGCCGTCACCAAAGCCTCAGCTTCCCGCAGCAGCGGCGTTCCTTCGGTGCTCTTCACAAGCTCACCCACAAAAACCTTTATCCTGATGAGGTCCTTATCAACCAAAACAACATTTCCTTTACCATTCCCCCCTTCTTTGTTCCG
>JBNJFN010000257.1:0-5121 GCA_051746885.1 Bacteroidota bacterium
AAACCCCGTCGGGAATGCTGTAAATCCAACCCCAAATTCATCCGGTAGTTAAAATTCTGTGTGATATCATAATCAGCATAAATATTGCTATTTAGTCTCAATCGCTGTCTTTCATCTATATAATTGTCATCTTTCAGATCATACAACGGATTGAAATTCAAAGGGTCGCCAGAAGGAAAATCTACCAATTCTCCGTTTTCATCATATGGGTCAGAAAGCGGACTCATATTCACGGCAGAACCATAGATCGAGTGGGGATTTCTCTCCCGATGGGTTACTTGTGTAGAGGTTCCTACCTGAAAGTTATCTGAAACATTGTGATCCAGATTTAACCTAAATGTGTACCGTTCAAAATCCATCTTCTCAATCAATCCTTCTTTCTTGAAATAATCAGCCGATAATGCAAACTGAGTCTTTGTGCTACCCCCCCTAACACCTAAGTTATGGGTGTTCACAAATCCATTTTGTAATACCAAATCAACCCAGTCAGTAGAAACTCCTTCCTCATACATCTCTCTCTCCCGATCTTCCCAGCCAGCACCAGAAAGATTTTTAAAATCGGCAAACTCTTCACCGGTCATCATATCAGGGGTACCTATTGGCTCTGAAATGCCATATTTCCCGGAATAGGTCACTTCCGTTTCATAATCACCACCGCGCTTTGTGGTAATCAGTACAACACCATTTGCCCCTCTTGATCCGTAGATTGCTGTAGCAGAAGGACCTTTTAATACTTCCATTGACTGAATATTTCTTGGATTGATATCACTAATATCCCCTTCATAGGGAATTCCATCCACAACAAACAACGGGTCATTGGAAGCCGTAAGCGATCTGCGGCCGCGAACCCGAATGGTGGTCCCGGCACCCGGCGTATTTCCTGATTTTAAGGCTACAATACCAGAAGTATTCCCTTTCAGTGCCTGGCTGATATCTGTAACTGGCAACTCATCTATCTGCTCCCCGGTAATTGAAGAGAGGGAACCTGTGGTCTGGCTTTTCTGCTGGGTTCCATATCCAACTGCCACAACCTCTTCCAATTCGGTAACCTGTTCTTGCATGGTAATGTCAATCTCCTCTCGTCCGTCAACCTCGACGTTTTGTTCTACGTAACCAACAAAGGAGAATATTAGGCTACCGTCAGCAGGGGTCTCAATGGAATAGTTGCCGTCCATGTCCGTAGTAGTTCCCGTAGTAGTTCCTTCGACTACGATATTAACACCCGGCAGGGGATCGCCGGTTTCAGCATCCGTCACCGTGCCGGTGACTTCAATTTGTTGCTGATGGTTTTTACTTTTGTCATTCGTAAAATTCGAATCGGCTAATGTTGTCAGTGAATAACATAAAAAACTGGAAAATAAAACAAACAACATCATCCAGTTATTAATACTTTGAATAATTTTTTTCATAAAATTTGCTACTTTTTCATTGAAAACTTTAATTTTTAAACTAAGAAATGGCTTCGAATGCAGCCATATCTCCCTTTACTTCTTTGATCTTCAGGGAATAGCGTTGGGTTAGGTTTTCATGGGCGCCTCCTTTCGCTTTATGGAATTTACTTTTGGTTAAACTTTTCATTGTAAATGTTTTAATGCGGGGTTTACTTTCAGTGAACTCACCCGCAGGCGGGTTCGGTTCCTGGATACTTCCCGCAAACCGTCGCGTATTCATAAACAAACGGAGTGACGTTTATGAATGATCCAGGTTAATTTTTATTAAATGCAATAATAAATTTTTAAAAATATATAGACAATGCACATTTTGGCAAAAAACTTGCACAAAATGATACAAGATAGGTTAATAATATCCGACACAATTCAAAATTGGATAAGTGCTTTATTGTATTCATCTCTTAATTCGAAAACAGTTTCAAAAATGGCTCCCACCTGTTCGTCGGAAATCTGATCATCAATATTAATACAGCACACACCGGTAAGATAAGGATTATCCGAATCCTCTACCAATTGGCGAATGGTTTTACGGATCTCTTCTTTTGACTGATCTAAAATACTTACCGGATCAAGACGGATATTAAGGAACGTTTGTGGCAGATGTTTTCTCAATCCTCTTAAATCTCCACCCCATCCCACATCTACAAAATCAAGATACGGAAGTTCAGCAAATGGTTCAGCAAAGCGGTGAGGATCAGGACCGTCATAATGGATCCCAAAAGGCCTGTATTTTTTGCTCCACTCTTCATCGATTGGAAATAAAAATTGTCTATACAGCTCATTAGAGATCATGACATGGGTACATTCCGAATGCAAAAAAACCGGTTTCTCAATATGCCTTACATTTCGATTGACTGATATGGAAGAGGTACCGGTCTCACTCATTACATAGGTGACAAATTGCTCGATCGTAGTGGCTATCTGCCGGAAAAAGAAATTAACCTCATCCGGTTTGTTGAGAATGTCCATTAAAACACCAGTTCCTCTTACATCAATTGCGATATTGAGCACTCCGCCCCAATTTATATCACCCGTCACATATCCATATTTGCCCTTTAACTCCTCGATAAGATTTTTGAATTGTCTAAAAACTTCTGAATTAAATGCTCCCTCCGGGTCAACGGTCAACTCTTCTTTATTAAGGGAAATCACCTGGGGGGCAGCGTTTTCACTATATCGCACTTCACATCCAAGCATTTCAGAAATAATATATCCTGCTGCGTTGTGGACAGCTCCTATAACCGGTAAGGCTTCATTTCTGTATTCTCCAAGACCATATTGGCCAAATCGTTCATATAATACCTGTTCCATCTTCTGTTCGGATTCAACCCGTTTTTTGGGATGAAAAAAGAAATCCCGATCAAAAGTAATACCTGCATGGGTATACCACCACGAAGGATGAAACACTACATCAACAGGCAGAATATGGGTTTGTATCATATCATTTTCAGGGTATTGTTTCATAATTTCTTCAATATTAAATAGTTGAGCATATTTTATCCTGGGTTTTATTAGAGAGCAGCCCATCATACAAGGTAAGGGCCTGATTGTGGCCCGACTCCATCAAGCCGTTCCCGCGACCAGCCAGCCGGTTCGTATACATAGGGGTGCGTAACGTGAAGACCCTCTTCGCTTGCAGCCCACACCGAGAGTTTTCCTGGCGGGCCACTACCTACATTCACCTTATGAGAGAACTTTCGTGTCGCCGCTTTTCTCCAGGTTTATATCCATGTTCCGTTTGTTGGTTTTCCAGGATCCGTCAGTAAAATCCGGTATGTCAATCGAATTGGAACGGTTACGAACCGACCACTCGCTCAACGCAACTATGGAACTCCAGCTTGCTGCATCATACACGTCCTGATCCATGGGGATCCCATTGCGCAGGCAGTCTACTATACGCCAGGCCTGCATCAGATCTGATCCACCATGGCCACTGCCCCTGGTTACCTCTCCCATTCTTTTCATAATTTCGGGCGTATATTTTTCTTTAAGTTCCTCATATTGATGCTCTTCTTCCGTTATCCATTCTGCAGGAGCCTTATAGGTTTCTTTATGATTTATCCACTTGTGATTTCCAACGCAAAGGCGACGAGGAGGGGGATCCATACGCGCTGCACCGTCAGTGCCGTAAATTCCGTGTTTGAGATCATGGGGTGAGGGCGTGGAAGCATCATGCTGCAACACAATGGAACGCCCTTTTTTCGTCTTGATCATAGTTACACTCATCGTACCACGATAATCTTTTCCTGTAAAAGGCTTATAAAAATCATCTTCTTCCGCAAGCTCCTTTGCCTTTGAATTCATTATAAAATCTTCGCTTTCAAGAGATACAAGGTAGTCAAACCGGTCTCCACGGTTGATATCCATGATAGTAGCTACCGGACCCAATCCATGGGTGGGGTAAATGTTTCCTTTTCGCCAGGCATACTGTTTCAGCCACCACATGTTCCAGTATCTTGTCTTCCCGAAGCTATGCATTTTGCTTGTATTATAGGCACAGTCGGCATGAACAACATCTCCAAAGAAACCTTGCCTGGCCATATTCAGTGTAAGTAGCTGGAAGGGTCTAAAGGCATAGTTCTCCATCATCCTGAAATATTTGCGGGTACGTTCCGATGTTTCCACCAACTGTGCGCATTCTTCGATGGTACCCGCCGCAGGAACCTCAGAGGCCACGTGCTTTCCATTCTCCATGGCATATATTCCCATTCTGGCATGCATGTACCATGGAGTAGTGATAATAACCAGGTCAATATCATCCCGCTCGCAAAGCTTTTTCCATGCATTTTTGCCTCCTGTATACAATTCAGGGTTGTGGTCAGTTCCATCAAGCGTTTCTTTTGCTGACTCTGCATTCTCCGGTACAATGTCGGCTAAAGCCCGGACCTCAACGCCTTCAATACGTATCCATGTTCTCAGGTGAGAGGATCCGCGACCGCCCATTCCGATAATTCCAATACGGACCGGATCAATTTTGGGGGCTACATAGCCGGACATGTTGAACTTCTGCTTATGCGAAAATTCATAGGTGTTAAGATTTGCATCTTTAGATGCAAAACCTCTCCGGCCACCGGTAAGAATACCTAAACCGGCCAGACCTGCTGTTTTTAGGAAATCTCTGCGTTTGGTTTTCATTTTAGCTTAAGTTAATGTAGGATAGTTAAAACCTATCTTCCTTCCAAAATTTTTATTTATTTAGAAAATTGAAATTAGGACGAATGGAACAATTATATCTGAATCTTAAAATATTATTAATCAAATCACCCCAAGCTTGGAGACCCGAAAACACGAATTCCGGATCGTTCTGAAGCCTTAAACCTTTTCTGGCAGCGAGTACTGTTTGCGACGCGGCCTGTCCAGGTAGAAATTGCCCCAATCGTTATTGGTAAATCTTTCCTCTTTGGGATCCCAGACTAAACGAGCCCCGGTCTGTTGAGTCCGTTCACTGATCCAGCGGGCAATATTACCAAGATGGCATGCAGTAGCTGAACGGTGTCCAATCTCCACGTCGGCAACCGGCTGATTTCTGTCCCTTATACAATCAATCCAGTTCCTGTAATGGTTATCACTCGTATGCAGCTGAACTTCCATGTCATCCAGGGGTATATCATACCATTCTTCATTGGGGAGATCAAGTGTTTGCCTGTCTACACGAATTTCTCCCTTTTCG
>JBNJFN010000258.1:0-5114 GCA_051746885.1 Bacteroidota bacterium
AGACAAGTTGCCTCCCGAAATTTCGAGGTTAATGGCCCCGTCATTGCCATTGTAGCAGTTGACATCATCGGTGGAAGAGACAGTTGCCTGCAAAGGATCTGGCTGAGTAACCTCAATGGAGTCGGAATAAACAATGCCTGAACTGTCTTTGACAGAAATGGCGTATTTGTTTTTGTCCAGACCTTCAAAAACGCGGGATGAAACAAATTCCCCGTCTCCCAAACGAAGACGGTAGTCGCCCCATCCGCCATCGGGATCAATCCGAAGACGACCGTCCTCTTTTCCAAAACAGCTAATAGCCCTATTTTCAGAAATATTAAAACCCAGAGCCTTATCTGGTTCCCGCATATCAATAAGACGAGTCATCCATTCATCGTCTTCGTAGACGCAGCCCGCGGTATCACGCACCATCAGGGTATATTCTCCGCCGGCAAGCGAATCCAGTTCAAGATTGCCCCGGGTGTTGCCCTCTTCAAACGGATCATCATCATCCTCGTAAAACCAGCTGTAGTTGAACACCCCGTTTCCATGCTTCACAGAAGCCGAAATGGTGCCGGTACGATCTCCTTTGGCCCTTATGTAGTTGTTGTCAATTGTTATGACAGCCGTATCGGGCTCCTGAACCGAAAAAGGCTTGAACGCGATGCATCCGTTGGCATCTTCGACAAAAATTTCATAATTTCCTTTGGGAAGCCGTTCAAATTGGTAAGAGCGGTCCGAATACGTTTCCCCGTAAATCTCTGACGAACCGGCCGTGTCTTCCACTAAGAAATGGAGGCCGTCTTCACCTTTTATCCCGTTCAGGACCGTTGCCTCCACAACCCCGTTGGCATAGCGCGGACAAGTAGCGTCACGAACCTCGTCAACAAAGACATTCAACGTATCGGGCTGAGTAACTTCCAGGGACAAGCTATCGCTTACGCCGGCCGTATCAGTCACCATTACAGAATATTCACCCGCTGTGAGCCGGTCAAATGTCCCGGAGTCCTGCGGCGCCCCTCCGTTTAATGAATACTTGTAATCGAGCCCCCAACCCCCATAGGCTTCAACCTCAACACGGCCGTCGCTTAATTTATTGCAGCTCACATCAATCACCGTATCACGAGAAAAGTTAAGCGCCTTGTCCGGTTCAGGGATGGTTATTTCCCGGGTAAACCATGAGTCCCCGTCGAAGTATGGGCAGTTGGCAGTGTCCCTGACAGCCACGCGGTAACTTCCTTCCGGAAGGCCATCTATCTGAAAAGATGAGGATGTGATGGTATCTACATCATAAAAAACATCCTCCCCGGATGTGGGAGCGCATCCTACCTCGTATTTTTGATTGCCGCCGGTTATGGTGAGTTCAAAACGCCCCGTTTCTTCATCCTTAGCACGGATGTAGTTGTGGTCCACATCCACAGAGACAGAGTCAGGGTCCTTTAAATTCACCCCCTGGTAAACATCCCGGCAGCCGTCGCTATCAACCACTTCCAGGCCATAAGTTCCGGCAGTGAGTCCATCCAGGGAAAGATCATTTTGTTTGAGCTCGCCCGACACAGTATCCGTATAATGGAAAGAGTCATCCACCGTATACAGAGTATAATCGTAATCGGTGGAACCGGGTGTCCACTGCATCTCCGGGACCAGCTTTCCTGTTGAATCGTTGTTACATGCCGGATGGGTGGTGATCACATCCTGAATCTCAGTAAAATCATCTTTCACATTAACAGTGACGAGCTCTCCATCAACACGGCAGCCATACTTGTCTTCCACTGAAAACTCAATCTCATCACCATGGAACAAAGAACCAAGCTCCAAAATATCAGTGGTATCTGAAACGGAAACTGTATTCTGACCATTGGATGGCGTCTTTTCATAGGAAAAGATGTAACGATTATCTCCAAGGTCGTAACCGCCTTCGGCTTTGACCTCCAGCACTCCATTACCGATCTCGTTGCAGGATGCCGGTGTAATATTCTTTTCGCTGATCTCCAAAGGATTTTCAATCAGCGGCATTTCAACCATCAGGGTATCTCCACAGCCTTCACTGTCATTAATCTTGATAGAATACATTTCATCCGTATAATTATTACTTAAGTTATTGGCTGAATGGAACTCGCATGATTGAGGGTTATACATGTTCCTTTGTGACAAACCTTGTCATGCTCGTTTCATCAGTATAAAATTATTCTAAGTCATTGGTCTGATGGAACCTGCCTGACGGTTTTTGTAAAGGAATATATTTTGCCAAAAGAATTTTCCTTTAACATCAAGAATTATATTTCAAAACCCCGGCAGGCAGGCTCGCATGATTGAAGTTTATACATGTTCTTTTGTGACAAACCTTGTCATGCTCGTTTCATTAGTTAAATCCCCGATCCAAAAAAGAGTATCCATCGCCACTTCCCCGGTATCACGGGGTGAACCATTCAAGTCCTGTCCTTCAAAAAGCTCATATTCAAAAACATTCGTCTCTCCCTCTTCCAGTTCAAAAGCAACCCGGCCGTTTTCTTTGCCCGAGCAGGCTACTGCTTCCTCTATTGATTGGGAAAAATCAGGCTGATAATCATCGTGCGAAAGTGTGATTGTTGTGTCTATTGAACATTCATTTGCATCACTAATAGAGAATTCATAATCTTTCGCTCCAAGGTTGGAATATGTAAAGTCTTCTCCTGAGGTGATATTTTCATCCCCTTCTTCATAAGAATAAGAAAGAGTAAGATCCAAACCCTGACTATGAGAAATATTCTCTATTGTAATATCCCCGTCGGAAGCATTTGCGCATAATGCCGGGTCCACAATAATTGTGTCAACAGACACGGGATTATCGCCATGGTCAAGGGTAATATCTTCAGAAATCTCACACCCGGCTGCATCCTTGGCGGAAACGGTGTACTCGCCTGAAGACAAACCATCAAACGAATGAGATTGAGATATATAGTTTTCTGAATAATCTTGATCGTCGATCTTATATTTATACCCCCCATCAGGTCCTCCTTCCCCTTCTACCTCAATGGAGCCATCGGAAGCAGTATTGCAGGAGGCAGAGGTAACCGTTGAGGAGCTGAAGTCGACCGATTCAGCAAGAACTTTAATATCCATGGTGGTATCATAAACACATCCACGCTCATCCTCATCAGTCTCTTTCACCTTAATATAGGCATCATCCTGGGCAGCCAGCCCTTTTATTTGGTGGCCATCAAGATTTTCATATTTTGTGTTATTCAAATAAACATCAAAAGGATCTTCTATTATATCCGCATTTTCTATTTCCAGCTCTGCGTTTTCTGCCCCATCGCATGATTCTTTTACAGTTTGGCTAATACTAAGATTACCAAGGGGATTGGTTTCCTCCACCGTAATATTATCCAATGTGGTTTCACAAGACCCATCGTTAGTTACTGTTACTTGGTAATCAGTTCCGGAAGGCAAATTTTCGAAGGTCACTGTTTTATCATTCGCACCAGCTGAAATTGATAGATTATCAATCTGAGTACCATCTTCCTCCAGAAAAACTGAATACACTTTATCAGTCCAACCACCGGAAATATCGAATGTTAGACTTCCATCATCTAATTTACAGGTAGCAGGCGATGAATCGGTTTTTGATTTTTCTATTGTTAATGCTGTTTTGGGCTGCTGAACATTTAAATTATATGTACGATAACACTTATTGTTCTCAGATTTTTCAATTTTTATATCATAATCCCCGGCTGCCAATTTATACCCCTCATCCTCAAAAAAGAATACCGGACATCTCTGGCATGAAACCGGATTTTTTGTCCATCCAACGGGTTCGTGATCTCCAGGAAAGCATCAAAGAGTGCATGATCAGGATAGACACGAGATTCATAGACAATAAGTGAAAAAGCACCATCCGCCACTGACATTCCTACAGGAAGGGTGAAAAATGACGAGGAATCCAGCTCTTCAACAAACCGGCCTTCCTGTTTGACTTTCTCAATAATGGCATCGAACTGATCTTCGTTTTCAGAGTTTTCAGGGGGAGCATGATTCATGTTCATTCCACCCTCCACTGGTTCAGGATTTATGTGAACATCATCAAATTCGCGTACACTTCCTTTTTCGTATTCTTCTGAAGATAATTCATTTAACTCATTAGTCGAATGGACCTTGATTTCATGAATGTTTTCTTCACTTTTTGAAACTCCTTTTCTCATGGACGTTTCACCGGAAGAAAAGGAGGCAAGAATTAAGATGACAGAACAATAAACACCAGTCCTGAGAAATTGAAGGAATAGAGGCATTTTGGGGTGGGTTGGTTAAGCAAAATTCTTTTAAATCTCTCTTATTTCATAATCGGAAGAATGCTCATAGATCCAGGCCCTTACTTTTTCCAGGGCACGGGCATAATCGTTTGTCTGCAGGTTGCCTCCTTCATCCGTTTGGACAGGAAACCCTTTAATGACAGGAGCTACCACCTCAATTAGGCGGTAGGCACAATTGATTTTGGCGTTGCTGTCGGGATTGGGAGATGAGCAATTTTGCTGGTCGCCGCAAATGGCCGAAAGCAAATAATCAATAGCAGGTTTGCAGCGCATGAAGGCAAGGTCGGGGGCGAGGTGATGCACCACCCGGTCGTTCAATCCCATTTGCCGGACCTGGTCCACACACCAGCGGGCCGATTTTGCATCACCCAACCGGCCCAGAGCCACGTTGAGGGTCCAACGCGTGGAAGAATCAACGGACCCGGTAATCAGCAAGTGATTATAATGCGAGGCAAGGTCTTTGATGCCCAGCCTTGCTGAGAGCCTGACAATTTCTTTAAAAGGGGCTTCCTTTTCAATGGCATGAGAGGAAATGCGATTGCGAGCGGAAATTGAAAAGTTTTCTTTCGGAAAGTCTTCAAGATAACCACAAACACTTTTCCGGTTGCCTGAATCCTTATCAGAAAGTCCGGATAAAACAAGAAGATCAACGACATCCGAACGAAAACCGGGATATTCGCGGGACAACATATACAAGAACCGATAACCGTTCAGCCGCACCTGCCGGTCTTTTTCACCGGAAATGGCAGAATCAAATCTGTGGATGAACGATTGAATCTCATCACGATCCAATTTTCTTATTTCCTGAAGGGAAATTTGCTCTTCCGCACGAATCCGTGTTATAAG
>JBNJFN010000259.1:0-5114 GCA_051746885.1 Bacteroidota bacterium
GTAAGGGCCGTATTTTCTGAAAAACTGGTCCAGAAATTCATGGACCTCCGTGAACTTGTCGTCAAAAAGGTCAAGGCTTCTGCTTTCGTGATATTCTCTATCCATTATAACTCCTTGAAATGGCTTGCGATCTTGAAATTCACCCCTACCTTGTGTTCCTCGATCATCTTTTTGGTATCCAGAAAATTTTTATCAGTAAGCTCTTTTTCCAGCTCCGGAGTGTTGGCCGGGAATCCTTCCCATATACAACTTTGATCTTCGTTCCGGATCTCCAGAAGACATTGATAATACAGTTCTTCGTCGGTTGGATCCAGCAACGCCAGAAATTCAATCGCTGACATTTTGGTGTGGTGCGGGTACATGGCCTTGGTTCGCTCTACCTTTTTGCTGAATGAATTGTCAATTCTCTCAGCTTCCGTGTCTATCCTGGGTATTTCAAATGTAGTTGTCATGCGTAACACCTTGAAATTATTTTGGATCATGGTGATTTTACCTCCGGCGGCCAGGTTTTGAAAACCTGGACAAAACTGGTATCAGTCAATACCCTTATTTAAGGTCCATATCTTTCTTAATTTCCTCCACCATTTCATCAGCGGAAAGGCCCTTTAAATACCATTGTCTCAACTGTTCCTTTTCTCTTTCAGGGGTGATATAACCCTCTATCGCGCTGGATGCAACCGCGTCTTCAAGAATCTCCTCCAATTGTTGTTTGGTTAAAATCCGGCTTGCCATTCGTAACCCCTTGAAATCATTTTCGACCTTAGAATTACTTCACCAGGCCTTTATAGCCCAGGAACCTTTCGTCGGTCAGTTCTTTTTCCAGGTCCGGGGTATTTGCCGGGAATCCTTCCCATATACTGCTTTGATCTTCGTTCCGGATTTCAAGCAAGCACTGGTAATAAAGCTCTTCGTCCGTGATGTCCATTGCAGCCCACATTTCAGTCTTTGACATGTTTTCAATGTCCCGGGCCTGGTCTGCCTTCAGCTTTTCCAGCTTTTGTTCATATCCTTTATGGATCCTTCCGTTATCCGAGTCTATTGCATGTATTTCAAATGTGGTTGTCATCTCTATAACCCTTTGAAATGATTGTCGACCTCAAAATCACCAAGCCTCTTTAAACTCTTTGGGAACAAAGATAAAATCAGGATCCGTACCCTTCCCTTCCATGTTGGTCTTTTCTTTGATCGGACTATGAACCGCTAATGAAAGGTCAATGTTCAACTCTTTTTTGAACCTGGCCTCGATGTTGCGAATATCCCCGGGGCGTACGTCCTGTTGAAACTCAACAAAGCCTTTCAGAGTTTTAAAACTGAATACATCAAAGGGCATGATTCCGATTTTCACTATCCGGTAAAAAACAAACTGTTCATCTATAAATTTTTGGATTTTATCTCTCAGCTTTCCCCGGGCCTCGGTCGTCCGATCATATTCTTCAAGGTCTTCCTCCGGCTCCTGGATCATGAGTTCATGGTATCTGGCGATCAACTGTTCTTTTTTGAAGCTCAGATAATCGTTGCGCCAGATACATTTTTCCCCGGGCTCCGAATCAATTTTTCTTATCGGATGACGATGTTCCCATTGCCTGAACGGGTCGATGTCTTTCTTGTGCAGCCGGCGATATGGAACATATTTCATTCCGTCCGGTGTGATTTCCCGTATCGAAAAATAAATGTACATTTCCGACCGGGCTTCTTCGATGAATTTGATTTCATTATCGAATTTGGCAAACCGGATCACCTGGGAATCTTTCAATTCAAGTTTCTCGGGATCAGCCAGGTGAAGGCCCCACCACAACCGCTGACCGCATTTGTTTAACTCGCTTCCGAACTCCATTGTTACCTCTTTTTATTCAGGTTTTTTCTCCGGATCCAACAGGCCCATTTCTTCGGCCTCAGCCAGAGTGATGCCACCGATGACATTTGCCAGCATCCTGAAAAGCGCCCGGTTTTCAAGCTGCCTGTAACAACCATTAATAAAGACACCTTGTATATGATCCTCTGAACAGGGCCCCGGAATTTCGTTGCTGCCGTTAATAACCTTGAATTTATGCATATTTTCCCGCTGCCTCCTTGTTTTAAATTTCATTCATGAGGAAACCGTCAAGGTCTCTTTCTTCAAAACCCAGATATTTCATGGTATAGGATGGGCCCGGATGATTGTACCGCTTGCAGAGAGCATCAAAGCCGACACCGTATCTTACCCGGTGCTGATATCCCCATGTTTTTCTGAGCGTATGCGCCCCAAAATTGCCTTCAAGCCCGATATCCTTCGTCCACTGCTTTACCAGCTTGTTTACATGGTGGATCCTGATCGGCTGGTTCTGACCCTTGAAGCTTTTAAAAAGATATTCATCCCTATACTTGCCACGCCTTTCAAAATAATGATCAAGGGCATATCTGACTGCATCATTTACCACGATATAGTTGATCTTCCCGGTCCTGGCTTCTTGAAACGGATACACCTGGCCTGACTTAATATTCCAGAGGTCCCCAGCTTTAAGTTCCAGCAAATCGCTGATCCGAGCTGCGTTGTTGATCCCCAGGACAAACAGCAGATAGTTTCGTGAAAACCCCCAAATCTTATATTTCATCCGTTCGATATCCTTTGGGTCCCGGATGGGGTCCACCTCTATCTTTGCCCCTTTCTTGGGATGGTTGGGGTTTGGTATCTTCTTTTTTTGTTTTTCAGTAGTCATTGCAAAACACAGATGCTAAGTTTTATTTATATGTCCAACAACTTAGCATTAGCGGCGGATAAAGTAAAGCTTTTTTAAAAATTTCAGAAAGCCTTGATTTTGATAATCTAAAAATTCCTATAAACGACACTCCGACCTGGAAGAATAACAGAGGTTTTAATGAATTCATTGAAAGTTAATGAATTCATTAAAACCTGCGCAAAAGGGTGCGTGGCTTAACATTACAGAGAATTTAATGATTTTTAATAAATTCATTAAATTCATTAAACTGACAGTAAAGACATCACCCTCTATTACAAAACAAAATACCAGTGCCAAACAAAAACGTATCCAGGCGAGTTGCCTCCAAAACCAAAACATATGACTGTCCGAAATCATGCCCCCCGCTAACGGCGCGAATACATAGCCAAACACCCTTCAAGGCCAGTCCGGAACCCCTACTGGGCACAAATTCAAATAACGTATGAGCGCCTGTTTTGCGGGCTGACTGCCCTTAATTTTTGGGGTTTGCATTACCTTACTGTAAGATAAGGGAAACGTCTTATCTTACAGTAAGGTAATGTGCCGGGTGTCAAAAATGGGCATTTGCATGACAATGGAAATGCTTTATTTTTGCAAACTCCGGTACTTTCAAATTCATGGCAGTCTGAAACCTTTGATTTATAGTGCAGTCAGTAATTTTTTAAATATTTATGGCAGACTGAAAATTATTTAAATCAGGGCGAACATAAAAATTTTATTACAGGTAACCACAGGAGTTATAATATGATGGCAGCCAGCAGCGAACAATCATCTCAGATAAAAATTTAGTGGTTAACAATAAAGATGCCAACGAATTGATTATCGATCTTTGTGATGACGACAAGGAGAGCCCAAAAAAAATCACAGACAGGCTTTTTCGTGCCATTCGATATGCTTGCCAGAAAGCAGGCCAAAAATTCAATGAGGTCTCCCCCTATTCTTTCAGACACCAGGTCGCCTCGGATCTTAAAAAGGAGGGGCATGACCAGGAAAAAATTGCGGCTTTCCTCGGACACCGTACTGTCAGGATGCAGCAAAACTATGGATTCCGCGGGCAAGGCAAGGGATCGACGGGGATTGTAAAAGTTGATGCCTCCCATGATATTAAACCCGCGGCGGAGCCGCTAATTTAATTGATTAAAAAGCAGTGCTTTGTCGTGTCCCGGTTTGAATATTTTTGGTGGTCATTCTTATTGACACTCCCGGTCCGTAAATCAGGTTCCTTCTTCTTCGCTGCAACCAGCAGCATCACTCACTACCTATTCAACAATGGGTTAAAAACGCTGAAAGTTAAGTTGGCCTCTCAAAAAAATTTGAAAATTTTTTCAAATCTCCTTTGGTACTTGGTTGACAGTCCTCTTGGCATTCCTTCAGGAAAATGGTATCTATCAGTTCCTGGACAAAGTCGGAACCGAAACAACAAAGGAGTATCCTGGATGACCACTCTGCAGCTGAAGGGCAAAAAATACGTTTGCAACACCTGTTCGCATCAGGAAACTGTCGAGTACAAAAACGGAGCCCTGCCAACACCGGTTTCCCTTGAAGAGTATGATCTGATAAGCTCTCAGCAGGAGATTCAGGATGACTCTGAAAGTTATATGTATGAACTGGACTCGATTTGCGATCCCTGTTTCAACAAAATGATCAAAGAATCGGAAGAGTTTGAATTTGAAGTTGAGCAGGCCGAGGCAGAACAGGAGAATATCCTTACCTTGATGAAAAGCCGGGATCTTATTGACCGGGATTTCTGGGAAAAAATGGGAGGCGAGATTGTCTCGTCAATCGAGAAGGCGGATCTGGGATTTTTTAAACAGATAGATCCGGAAAAGTTTCATCAGTATTTGAAATTAAGCGATGGTCATGCCGGTGAAAGGGCAGAGCGATTCTGGGAGTCGCTGAATCAGAACAAAACACTGGCGGACTGGATGCAGAGCGTAGGTATGGATTCAGACCAAGTGTGCCTGCAATGGCTACACGGCGGCGAAGCGTTGCAGGGAGCCGTTGATTGCTGCTTGGGAAAGGTGGATGGTTTTCCGCTGCCTATGAAACTGGATTTCCAGAAAGGCGATGCTTTTGGAGACGAGCAGGCGGTATACAGATATCCTGCAAAAGATCAGCCAGAGGGATATTTTGTATCACTTGTGGAGGCGAGGGCTTATATTGAACAACAGCTGGAGTTTTGGGAGGCGGAGAGCTCGTATAGAGCGGGGATTGTTGAAATATTCAAGCAGGTTTGGATTGAAAGGCTGAGGGTGTTGCTGAAAGAGGGGTGAGAGGGCGTAGCAGGGGGGGGTCTTTATTATACAAGTCAACCCAGAACAGGTTTTGATTTTCCCCACTACTGGAAGAAGAAGTCAACTCCTGTTGTTACAGCGGTATCAGGGTTGAATTATAGCC
>JBNJFN010000260.1:0-5106 GCA_051746885.1 Bacteroidota bacterium
TGTTGATCGGGATTTCTTATACCTATCATAATGGTTTTTAAATTGCTAAGGTTTGGATTTCCCCGAACCCTGATTTTGGCTTCATCCTTTATTATGCTATAAATGGTGTTCATCGTGATGTTGGTATTACCTTTACGCCTGGCATTATTCCTTTCGAGCTTCAATTTAGGAAGTTCATCCAGATTGATAACCATCTCGTTTTTCCATACCTGCTCTCTGTCACTGCCGCTGGTGTTGTTGTAAAAACCCGGGGGTGTGACGTCAAGGGGAATTTCATATTCATAATAGTTATTTCGGTAATCTGTACCCAAACGGATAAAGGCTCTTAAATCACCATCATTTAATATTTTATCTTCAAGCGCTTCGGTATGAAGAAACATTCTCAGCTTTTTAAACTGTCGTACATCCATGTTAATATTCTTGAATGCGGCTCGGGCATCTCCATCCTCCATATTTTGCACTTTGAATGCAATAGCCTGTTCATTAAGTTGTCTGAGTTGGGGGTTGGTTGGGTCTATGACCCGATCTATACCTGGCGGTAGTACATAATTTACAGGAGTTTTATTGGCATTTTCTTCAATATTGACTGTCGAAATCTTCATGGATCCCCTACTGTATTCCGGGGCGGATAGATTTTCTCCTGCTTCATATAATGATTTGGTGTAATTTCTCCATTCTCCGCGTACCAGATTTAGCTTGGCAAATCTTAATATGAGCGAATCCTGGAAACCCCTTAAAAACATTCTCATAAAACGAATGGACTTAAAGTCTCTTATGGCACCTACCCGTTTGTCCGGATTTCTTACCGGAATTTTGAATTGATACCATGTAATCTCTGATTTTTCACCATTAGCAAGTTCAACTTTTCTTTTCACCTTGTCTGTAATGTAATTCTCCCCTACTTGCATTTCTCTGGGATCCAGTTCAACCCTGTACTGGTAATAATTTTCGTTTTCTTCCAGGGTATTGTCCTGATTGATATCTTCTACATCCGGCAAGGTTTTTCCCGAGGTCGGATACGATTCAGGTGATTGCTCTGATGTCGGGGAATTGCCTTCCATTCCGTTATAGTTTTTATAACGTTCGATAATTCCCCGTTTCTCCTGGTCGTGTTCACTACCCCTATAATATTGATAGTTATCGTTTGATGGGTCTTCTATGTATTCTTCGAAAGCTTCGGGTGAAAGATGTTCGTTTAGTTTGTCCAGATAATTAGAAAAAAAAGTACGTTCGTGTTCATCACTAAGCCCGTCTAATCCAACATCCTGGTATTCCCTGGCCTCGGGATCATTGTCGAAGGCATTCACAAGTGACTGTGAAAGAGGTACCCGGCCCCATGATGTGGTATCCACCATGCTTACCTCTTCAGAGGTTGGGAGTCCGTTTTCAAAACTTTTTCTTCCGTCTTTTAGAATATCCTCCGAAACATTCCCCAGGTTAAAATACAGTGTGCCTTCATTACTTCGGGTCGAATCGTAAACAAAGGGATCCATAATCCAGAACTCAATATATTCGACATTCGACTCTTCGAAATCAGTTGTGTTTAGCTCTCTCATGATCCCTCCCCATCTCGATTCCGGCTCTTTGAGCGAACCGTCGGAGTTAATACCTTCCGATATTCCCCCTTCCCCTGAAGGTTCGTTTTCGTAATTATAAGGACCTTTTTCATCAGGGAAAAATGCAAGGTTTAAAACTTGTATACTTGCCGGGATATCATTTGGATTATCTTTGTTTGGGAACAGTTCTTTTTCATAGATTTCCCGTACAAAGTGACTGGAACGCTGGTCCGGATTACTTTTTAGATGCTGGGGCATATTCGGACTGTTTTCCCTTAAGAATAATGGATCTATATGATACCATGCCAGTTTGGATCGGTTATAATTGTATGGTAGGGAGTCGATTAAACTGGCTTCAGGAAAGGTTTCCGGCTGCCCCTGGGGTGTGCTTGCTAAAACCCAGGCAGACGGGTTTTTTATGTCAATTGTGGTTTCACTACCTTCAAAATCATCTATATAAGAGGTACCCTTTTTCTCGATCGCCTGGGAGTGTCCCGGTATAAGATGAGCAAATTCACCGTCAAATCTGAAGCTGGATTGTTCCTTTGTATCCAGAAAAGGGATTCCATCAACTAGTTTGGTGATGAATGGCGACTCGCTCCGGTATGATCCGTTTAACCCCCAAATGGTATTGGAAATGGGTTCATTTCCAAGGTTTACCTTTCTAGTAAGGGGTCTTTCCGTCAGGTTCATTACTGTAGCCCCTAAGTTGAAATTTTCAGAAACGTTATAGTTAAAATGAGAACCTATAAGGGTTTTTTTCTGCATGTTGTAATTACCTTGATTTTCGAGAGATATTTGGATGGGAGTTCCCGACTCCAGCAATCCCTGATTCAAAATTTTCACCCTCCCGAGATTGTAATCCACTGTATAATCCGCATTTTCTACAAGCTTCCTCCCCTCGGCTGTTACCACTACCGACCCTTCGGGAATATTCATCGCATCCAGCGAAATTTCTGAACTGGATGAAGATTGATATTCTCCCCTGATTTTAAATTTGTTTTTTTCTGCGGTTTGCCTGGCAACTGTGAGTGTAGAATCATATAATTCCTCGAATACATATTTTTCGGCTACTGAATTGTTTCCGATCTGTTTTTTAAGGTAATCTCCAAAAGGCTGAACTACAGGAAAAATGATCTTGCCATCCGATTGGTTGATTGTAATGCCTGGGATAAAGTCAAACATGCCGTCGGGGGAGGCATCGTTCTGGGAATTCACGTTGTCCAGATTTAAAAGCCGTAATAACATCTGATCCCTTACCTTCCCTTCAGGAATATAATTGAGCTCGTTCCCCGTGTTATCATCCTGATAAAGAACATTTAGTTTAAATCCTTCCCTATTTACCTGGTTGGCATCAATTGAATAAATATTTTTCATCATGAGCTGCCAGCTTGGAAATTTTGGGGTAAATGCCGTCCCTTTAAGCAATTTAACCATAAGTGCATCGGGGGCGGTAATGCCTTGGTTTGAAAATTCACCCACCTGATATTTTTCACCCCCCTGTATATATTCAAATGCAACGGCCAGCACTTCATCATTGCGTAGCTGCGATTTCAGCGAAATGTAACCCAATTTTTCGTTAACGGTATATTCATTGGAATCCAGTTTTCTGGCGTTTTCCAGTTTTACATAATCCTGCCCTGAACGAAAACCATATTGATTCCATTGTTGGAGGATGTTGGCGGTTTTATCAATATCTCTAATGCCCTGCATTGTAGCAGAGTTTAATTTTTGGTACAGGTTATTGGCATTATTATCAGTGGGTTGATTGTTGATGATATTAATGAGCTGATCCGATCCAAAAATATGATCGGTGTTCCCGTTGATTTGTCCCTCACCAAGGTCCATCAGGGCTATGATGTTTCTTGAGTTCTCAAATTCACTGCTTTTATTGGTAATCCATACTTCAACCTTGGTTATGTCTGTATTTGACTGAATAACTGGAAGCTGGCTTAATGCTTTGTTGTAGTTTTCCCGGAAATAATGAGAAAGGAAGAAATGGCGGTTCTGATCATACTCATCGGCATTTATGTCGAAATTCTGGGTTTGTGCACCACCTTTCACCTGAATTACTTTGCTTTGGCCTTTTTGCTGGGAGAAAACACTGGTAACTTCCAGATTACCAAAACGCATTTTGGTTTTTAATCCGAAAAGACTCTGACTTCCTGTAATTAATGAACCGGGCAATGGCATAGACACATTTCCCGCTTCTATGTCCTGGAGGATTTCGTCCTCCCCTCCGGCATACTCTAGTTTAGTTTGATTCTCAAAATCAAAGGTTGCTTCTGTATCGTAATTGATACCTAATTGGATTTTATCTCCGATGGAACCGGTGACATCCATCTGTATCTTTTCTTCAAAATCAAACGTAGTGTTTCTTCTCAGTTTTTCGGAAAGCTTGGGATCCTCCACATTATTTATGTTGACTCCAAAAATCAACTCTGCGGATCCCTGAGGAACGATGTCGATGGTATTGCTTCCGAAGATCCGGCTGAAAGTTTCTCCCCCAAGTTTGAGTTCAGGGATTATTCCTTCATCATCTGTGGACTCAACTCCGCTGGCTTTCTGACGCCAGAAGTTTTTTAACATTTGATCAAACTTGATATCCCAATATTGCTCACGGTTCAGGTGGGCAGGAGGCCGGTAATCAAATTCACCGATTTTCTTTTGGAGTATATATTCGTCGCTATCCGGATCGTATTCGTAAGAAGATTTTACGTTTTCAGGATCCCTAAGAAACAAAGGAGATTCTTCCTCATCTTCCATATAAGGGTACGCATCTTCATCTTCAAATTTAAAAGGTAATTCTATGCTGTCTTGGGGGGTAAGGCTATCGGGAGTTTGGGGTTGCTGGAAGAAAAAATTAATGTGAGCTTCTGATGACAGTGCACAGGCCCACAAAAATAAAAAGATTAACAGCTTATATATTTTAGCTCGCGTAAAATCCAAGGAATATGAATGGGGTTACTAAAGTTTTGTTAATGCTTTTTTTACCAAATCCTCTACATTTAAACCAGGCTCCTTATGAATAAGTGTTTCCAGAACTCTTTCCACATTCTTTTTGGGGAAACCCAAAGTTACTAATGCAGATAACGCTTCTTCCTTAATAGTATTGTCCTCACTTTTGACAATTTGTTCTTCTATATCTTCTTTTTCCAATTTATCCTTCAGATCTACAATGATCCTTTGTGCGGATTTAGCGCCAATTCCCTTTATGGTCTTTAAGGTTTTAACTTCTTCGTTAACTATGGCATTTTGAAGTTCACCGGGTGATAATGAAGAAAGCATCATACACGCCGTGTTGGCACCAACTCCGGATACAGAAAGTAGATTTCTGAAAATTTCCCGCTCCTTTTTGTCAGCAAATCCATAAAGAACATAGGCATCCTCCCTGACAATTTCATGGATGAATAAAGTGCAATCTTTGTTTTCGGAAATTTGTGAATAAGTGTTTAAGGAAATGTTCACAAAATAACCGGTGTTCATGTTCTCAACTACTGCATAAGCCGGGGTTACTTCATTAATTTGCCCCTTTATGAATTCAAGCATA
>JBNJFN010000261.1:0-5061 GCA_051746885.1 Bacteroidota bacterium
AAACGGCTGTTTCGTCAATAATTTGATCATAAAAAACAAATTGTTCTGGTAATTGTTCTTCCTTTAAACATATATAACAAAATTGGCCGTTAAGAATATTTAAACCCGTATTTTTGTGTATTAATGACAGCCCAAATTGCAAATTGTTTGAACTTCCCGTTGAAGGGACGTAAGGGAAAAACTGCAGAAAATCATCACATTGTATAATTATAAATTATTTAGAATCATGAAACATCTTTTGTTTATTGTATTAAGTTTATTTATTGTTCAGGCGTGCGGCTCCGGTTCCAACCAATTTACCATTGAAGGTAATCTGGATAACGCCAATGATGAGAAGTTGTATCTGATGGAATTGACAACCGACAATGTCAACAAGGTAGATTCTGTTCAGCTTGGTCAGGATGGGAAGTTTGAGTTCACAGGAACTACTGAAGTTGCCAAATTTTTTCTTGTACAGACCTCTCCACAAAATTCGGTAACGCTGGTGGTTGAACCCGATAATGACATAACCCTTGAAGGGGATGCTCAGGATCTGGGCAATAATTATACGGTAAGCGGCTCGGAAAGCTCCCGGGAGATCATGAAATTACGCAATAGAATGGAATCTACTATTGCCAGTCTTGATTCCCTGGGACAGATCTATCAAAATACTTCTGACCAGGAAAAGAAGGGTAACCTAAAAAGCAGACTCAATAAGGAGTCTACGGAGATTGTGCAAAAGCAGAAAGAATATACCAAGGATTTCATCGATCGCAACATTAATTCGCTGGCGAGCCTGATGGCACTTTATCAGCAGATTGGTCCGAGAAGTTATGTGCTGAATCCCCAGGAGGACTTTGCTTATTTTGAAAAAGTCGATTCTTCTCTGATGGCGAACTATCCTAATTCTGAACCGGTTAAATCGCTTCATTCGCAGGTTCAGGAGATGAAAAACAAGATGGAAGGCAATGAAACAACCACAGAAAAACTAGGTATTGGTAATAAGGCTCCTGAAATTGCTTTGCCCAATCCAGAGGGAGATACCGTGAGATTGTCTTCATTGGAGGGGGATTATGTTTTATTGGATTTCTGGGCTGCGTGGTGTAAACCTTGCCGTGTGGAAAATCCCAACCTCGTTGAGACTTATAAAGAATTTCAGGATGAAGACTTTGAGATCTATCAGGTATCTCTGGATAAGAGCCGCTCTGACTGGGAGAATGCCATTGAGAAGGATAATCTCGACTGGTATCATGTGAGCGATCTTGAATTCTGGAACTCCCGGGCCGCGCAAACCTATAACATCAAGAGCATTCCGGCGAATTTTCTGCTGAACAAACAAGGTGAAATTATAGCCAAGGATTTGAGGGGAGATGATCTGCCGGCCAAATTAAATGAGGTATTCTCCGGTCAGTAAATCTGTGTTTTACGTCCCTTCTCAGACTGAACTTATCTATGCTTGATTTCTCATCAGAACCTTTTTTTATTAAGGTTCTGATGAATTTCTTTTATTATATTTGAAGCGGATTTAAAAAAAAATTGGGAATGAAGAAGGTAATCATTTTTATTTTAGCCGTTTTAACTTTTGCCTGCACCAATGAAAACAAATTTACTGTGGAAGGAAACATTGAGGAGGCAGAACAACAGAAATTATATTTCAAGCAAAAAGAGGTGAGTGGCACTGAAGTTTTGGATTCAGCAAGATTAGGGGGGGACGGGGAATTTGAATTTTCAGGAACCACAGAATATCCGAAATTTTACAACATTAACCTGGATGGGAAATTTGTCACACTTTTGATTAAGCCCGGTGAAGAGGTTACTTTTCATACGAATGCGAATGATTTCTATGATTATACCATTGAAGGCTCACCAGGCTCGAAAAAGGTTAAAAAACTGGAAAACCGCCTGAGAAAGACCCGGTCCAGGCTTGATTCCCTCGATGAAATTTACGGGAGGATTAAGGAAAAGGAAGGTACAGAGCAGAGAATAGCCGAACTTGATAAAGAATATAAAAGAATCCTGAACCGGCAAAGAGATTCCTCAATTTCCTTTATTATTAATAATATGGGATCATTGGCAAGTATCATGGCTCTTTATCAAAAGGTCAATGAAGATACTTATGTGCTTTATAAAAATACTGATCTGCAATACATCAAACTGGTTGCCGATTCCCTGAAGAGTAAATATCCACGTTCGATGCATGTTAAATCCTTGCTGGCAAACAAGGAGGATTTGATGGAAAAATACCAAAATCTGGAGATTCAGCAAACAATCGACCAATATGGTACTGCCAGCAACCATCCCAATATCAAACTGCCGAATCTGGAAGGAGACTCCATCTCATTGCAGGATCTGGATAGCAAGATGATTTTGTTGAGTTTCTGGGCATCATGGAACGATCCAAGTATACAGAGAAACCTTGAATTGAAGGATCTGTACAGAAGGTATAATAATAAGGGTTTTGAAATCTATCAGGTTTCGCTGGATGAAGACAGGAGTGAATGGCGTAAAGCGATTAATTTTGATCAGTTGCCCTGGATAAATGTTAGCAGCCTGAATGGCACGGAATCTTATGCTGCAAGGATATTCAACGTTCAGGAACTGCCCACGGATTTTCTGATTCATCAGGAAAGAGGCATCATTGCAAAAAATCCCGATAAAGAGGAATTAAGAAGACAATTGTCCATTGCTCTGGATTGAATTATTAATTAAACACGACATTTGGAATACGGGAAGAAAATATATTTTGCCTCCGATTTTCATTTGGGAGCCCGGAATCATAAAGAAAGCCTGAAAAGGGAGAAGCTTATTGTACGGTGGATGGAGGAGATACGACCACAGGCGTCAGCTTTATATCTTTTGGGAGATATCTTTGACTTTTGGTTTGAATATCGCCGGGCCGTTCCGAAAGGATTTGTCCGGTTTCTGGGAAAAGTAGCTCAATTTACCGATGAAGGGATACCCGTTCATTTCTTTACAGGCAATCATGATCTCTGGATATTTGATTATCTTCCCAATGAAGTAGGATTGGTCATTCATCATGAGCCTTACACGATCACCGCCAACGGGAAGAAATTTTATATGGCTCATGGTGACGGGTTGGGGCCCGGGGACAAAAGATACAAGCTGCTTAAAAGTCTTTTCCGCAATTCATTTGCCCAGTGGCTGTTTGGCCGTTTGCATCCCAATCTGGGAATTTTCCTGGCTCATAAATGGTCGCTAAACAGCCGGAATGTTCACCACGAACCGGATGAATTCCGGGGTGAGAAGGATGAAATGCTTATCAAACATTCCCGCAATGTTCTGGAAGAAGAACATTGTGATTATTTTATATTCGGACACAGGCATATCCCTATTGATTATCAGCTTGATGACAGGGCGCGTTATATCAACCTCGGCGACTGGATTCAGCATTATACTTATGGAGTATTTGACGGTGAAAAATTTGAATTAAAAAAATATGGGTGACCGGATGATCAACTGATTTTTTTATAATCTTTAAAGATATGTCATTAAAAAAGACTTTTGGTAATGCTTTAAGAGGCTTGTGGATTTATATTTCAGGAGAGTCCAATAACCGGATTCATTTGCCAGCCGCCGCCCTGGTTATTGCTGCGGGTATTATTTTTAACATTAATCCGTTAGAATGGTTGTTTTTGTTTTTTTCAATTGGATTGGTGCTAACCACAGAAGCCTTTAATTTTACAGTTGAAAAACTGTGTGATGAGATCCAATCAGAATACAGCGAACGCATTAGGATGGTCAAGGATATTTCCGCTGGTGCTGTTCTGATTGCTGTCATTATTTCTGTAATAATAGGGTTGATTATTTTTTTGCCCAAAGTGATCGATCTGTTTTTTTAGTAACAATGGTTTTCGGCAGGGTATAATAATTCTGGCCTCTCCCATACGGGGTCAGTATGCTAAGGGGACGTATTTATGAAGCTCTTCTATATCAGCAACAACTGGATCGACAAAGGAGCGTGCACAGTTTATTCCACATATAATGTTTGGGGAATAGCGCAAAACAAAGTGGATACCCATCTGTTTGTTAGAAATGTATCCGAGGGAGATACGGCGGATTTGCTGCGGCAGTACTTTAATCTTGATTATCCTGAGCATCTTACCATCCATAGGATAGAAAAGCGATTCAAAAAGGCCAATATGGAATTTTATTGGATAGTAACCCGTATGATAAAGGAATTGGCCGATGAACATACCGTTGTCATAACGAGAACACCCAAGATTTTACCTTATTTGCTGATGATCCCCCGCCGAAAATTCCGAATTTACTACGAAACTCACAATTTCTTTCATGATCTTAAATTACGTGATGATTTGCAAAAACTGAAATTCGCCCATTATAAAAATGCTATACAGGGCAGAATGACTGTCAAAAGAATTGACGGGTTGATTTGTTTGACGGAAACTCAGAAAAAGCTTTGGACGCAATATGTCAATCTGCCCATATATGTGGTTTATCCCGGGTTGATTTCGGCGCATCATAACTACAGAACCTTCGAAGCCATTAATCTTGCCTATACCGGCTCACTTGATAAAGGCCGTGGGATAGATTATATTATTGATATGGCAGGATATTTGCCCGCTTATTATCACATTTATGTTTTTGGAGGAATAAAGGCCAATGAGATGGAAAGGCTTCATAAAGAATTGAAGTGGAAAAATGTAGCTCATAAAATTACCATTACAGGATGGCTGAATCAGACTGAACTGCAAAAACGATTGGGCAAAATGCACTTGGGTTTATTGCCTTTGAAAGACAATTTTTTCAACCGCTACCTTACCGCCCCTTCCAAATTATTTGACTATTTATCCCATAGTCTTCCCGCTGTTGCTTCACCCCTACCTTCTCTTGAGGAATTGGTAAAAGATTTGAGCCTGGGTATTATCGCTGACTGGAACAAGCCTGATGAGGTTGCATCACAGATAGTCCAACTCATGAGTGATATAGACAGATATAATGCTATAAGCAATAAAGCTTATAGTTTTGCTTTGCAACATACCTGGGAGAAAAGAGGAGAGAAGCTTGTAGAAGCGTTGTTTGAATAACTTTTATATTTAAATA
>JBNJFN010000262.1:0-5058 GCA_051746885.1 Bacteroidota bacterium
AGCAATTCTTCCATACTAAAGGGCTTGGTGATATAATCATCAGCTCCTAAGCTGAATCCTTCAAGCACATCATCCTGAAGCGTTTTGGCAGTAAGAAAAATAAAAGGTGTGGTATTCTTTAATGTTCGAATTTCCCTGGCCAATGTGAAACCATCCATTTTAGGCATCATCACATCAATAATGCACAGATCAAAATCGTCTTCCTTAAATGCCTTAAGGGCACTCTCTCCATCCGGATAGAGATGAGCAATATATTCTTTGGCATTTAAATATTCTTTTAACAGCCTGCCTAAATTTTCATCATCTTCGGCAAGTAAAATCTTAATTGTTTCTGTTTCCATTCTTACCTTGAATTATTGTTTGGAATAATTATTTCGAACCTACTACCTTTTTTATACTCACTGTGTAATTTAATACTACCGTTATGCTCTTCCACCATCTTTTTAACATAGTTCAATCCCAAACCAAAACCTTTCACATCATGGATATTTCCGGTAGGCACCCGATAAAACTGATCAAAAATCTTCTTTTGATCTTTCTTCTTAATACCCATACCGTTGTCTTCTACGGCGATAAGGAGTGAATGGTCTATATCTCGTGTTTCAACTTTTATTTCGGGCTTTCCGTTACTATATTTCATTGCATTATCCAATAAATTGTACATTACATTGGTGAAATGCACCTCATCTACCTCGACTTTTGAATTACTGGCATTCAAATTTTTATCAATTCTCCCGTTTTGATTTTTCACTTGAAGATAAAAACTTTTCACTACATTTTCAATAACCTCATGTAAATCCAATTCTTTGGGTTTTATTTTAATCCTTCCACTATTGAATACAGCGGTCTTCAGAACTTTCTCCACCTGAAGGCTCAGGCGGGTGGTTTCATCATCTATAATTTTCGAAATACTCCCCACATTTTTTGAGGATTCCGGGATAGAATTATCTTCCAGCATTTGGGTAGCCAGGGAAATTGTAGAGATTGGAGTCTTCAGCTCATGAGTCATGTTGTTCACAAAATCATTCTTAACCTCTGACAATCGCTTCTGCTTAAACATAATATGAGTAGTAATGGCGAATCCAAGGATGACTATAAAGGAAAGTATCACGGAAATAATGGTCATGTCCCCGGTTGACTTAAAAATATATTCTTTGCGGTTGTTAAAATATAATTTTAAAAAATTATTCTGGAATACCACGTCATTGGGGAAAAGTTTGCTGCTATAAACTTCCACTTCATTATCAGGTTGATAATTATCAGTTTTAAGTAAAGTGCTATCCTTTCTATTGACCACTGCAAATTCATAGTCTAATTTTATACCTTTTCCCCTCAATTCTTCCTTTATAATGGTATCGAGCTTACGTTTATCAACTCTATTTTCGATACCTACATCTACCTGAACCAGTTTATTGACTATATTTTCCACAAATACCCTTTTCTCGGAAAGGTCGGTGTTGAGCTCGTTTTCAAGCCGCTGCTTGAAAGTCTTCTTCAGGTTCTCCGACATCTTGTATTCTCTCTTCTCCGAACCAATCTGAGAGGGCTCCTGAGGGGGGAAATTAAAATAGGTGTTGAAATCAATGGAGTCTACATTACTGATCTCGAAAATTTCTCTATCCCGGTTATATTGATTGAAGCTGTATTTTTTCTGTTTGGTTTTTGTTAAACGGTAATTGATCACTGAACTGTCTCCGTTTTCCTTTTTTTCATAAGGCTCCACTTCATTGATGATTTGATATACCATCTCCTCCTTCTCCAATTGCTCAACAACATTGCTCAGGGTATTATTGATAAGTTGATCAAAATGCTGTTTATTAATCTGAATAGCATCCCTGATCCAATATCCCTGAACAATAAAAAGTCCAATTAATGTGGCCGATAAAGCAAAAGTAACTAGCCAAATGGTTTTTTTACTCATAACGATGCAAAGTTATGCATCAAAATTGTCAAAATAAATTATTTAACAACCTTTAACATTACTTTTAACGAGTTAACTCAACATAAATGTATGTTTGCACTTAGGTTTTTCATAGACATAAATTTTAGGGTTTAATTTTAGGGGTTAGTAAGGAAAGGGGGATCAACCTCCTTTCCTTCTTTCTTTTAATGACTCCAGTTTTTTTGATCCAATTCCAGGAGAGAATTTTTTAACAATCCTATACTGCTTTTTATATCTTCCTTATGAACTGATTCAATCACCTGATGGATGTGTCGGGTTGGTATGGAAACTGCACCGGCTATGGATCCGGATTTAGTCATTCTTTGCACCATGGCAGTATCCGTTCCTCCTTTTGCCAGAACCTCAGGCTGCCATTTAATGTTATGTCGGGCGGCAACTTCTTTCATATACTCAACCATTCTATAATCAGCAATAGCTGTAGAATCAAGTATCTTCACAGCCACTCCTTCACCGAGCCTGGTTACATGCTCATGGGACTGGGCCCCCGGAACATCATATGCAATGGTTGTATCAATGGCAAACCCGTAATCGGGTTCTATTTGCTGAGTAGCAACCTGGGCACCCCGAATTCCAACTTCTTCCTGCACAGTAAATACAGCATAGGTATCATACGGGAGCGTTTGTTCTTTCAGTGCTTTCAAAGTGTCAAGCAAAATGAAGACTGAGATTCGGTTATCCAGGGATTTTCCATTAACACAATCCCCCATTTCAATCAACTCCCTTTCACGTGTGATGGGATCTCCTATCTGTACATGTTTTTGAATCTCCTCCTTTTTCATACCCAAATCAATAAAGAAATCTTCTGTCTTTACCATCTTCTTTTTTTCTTCATCACTCATCATATGTATAGGTTTGGTACCCATCACACCAACCAAATCCTTTTTGCCGTGCACAATAACCCGCTGGGATGTAAGTGTTTTGGGATCAAATCCTCCCAATGGTACAAACCGGACAAATCCCTGTTCATCAATATGGTTTACAATAAAACCAATTTCATCCATATGGGCAGCAAGCATAACTTTGTTATTGGCTTTTCCTTTTCTGTAAGCAACTACATTACCCATGTTATCCACCGAACAATCATCCACAAGATCATTTACTTCCTGAATGATCAAATTCCGGATATGTTTTTCAAATCCCGGTGCTCCTGGCGTCTCGGATATCTTTTTTAATAAGTCAAATCGGATGTTGCTCATAATATTTACCTTTTTAAAAGATTAACTTTTTTTTGTGTTTCTCCCGGAGATTTTCCAATTTAAAAGCAATGATCACAAAATCGATCTTCCTTATCTCCTTTATCATAGAGGAGAGATCTCCCTCACTTATCTCGCCTTCTATCTTCAATAAAAAATCTATATTCTTCATATCCGGCAATAAAAATCCACAGGAATTTTTATTGGCAATTAAAAAATACCGGGCAGTTTGGTTACCGGCCTCATAACAATATTTTGTAAATTGCTGGTTGGCATCGTACTGTTTATCCTCAATTGAAAGGTCATGATCTTTTTGAAGACGTATATTAAGTTGCTGATTCAAAGCCCATGAAAGCCTGTAATCATTCTGATGTGAGGCAATGCAAACGATTTGGAAATCTTCGGGATAAAAAGATTGAAGTTTATGTACTTTCCTCTTTTTCATAAAAATGATTGAAGCAGTAAATTTACTAAGAATGTAAGTAAAATAAGAAGTGGAAACATCAAAATTCTATATAGTGATTGAATGCCTCTTTGGCAGCTTTTTGCTGCGCTTCTTTTTTGGAAAAACCTTTACCGGAACCCAGAATTTTGTCATCTACTTTTACATTGGAAACAAACACGGGTTGATTTGCATTTTCCACCGGATTTTCAAAATCTTCAAATACAAGCTCAATACGGTTCTTCTGACTCCATTCAATCAACTGACTTTTATAATCAAAAGTATGATATTCGAACTTCTTGATGTCAATGTGGGCTCTGATGATATTGTTGAGTATGTATCTTCTGGTTCTCTTAAAACCGGCATCAAGAAAAATTGCACCTATAATTGCCTCAAGGGCATTACCCAGAACATTTCCACTAAGGCTGTCATCAATATTACATTCTATCACTTCTTCCAAACCCATCTTCTCTGCTATTCTGTTGAGCGTCTCCCGGCTGACAATTCTGGCTCTCATTTTGGTCAGAAAGCCTTCATTTTTCATAGGATAACGGTGATAAAGCATATCGGCAACCACTGCATTCAGAACAGCATCTCCAAGGTATTCAAGGCGCTCATTGTTCTCCTGGTCACGGCTGTTCACTTTATAAACGGCTGATTTATGAGTCAGGGCAAGCTTAAACAGGCCAATGTTTTTTGGCCTGTATTTCAAAACTGTTTTTAAAGTATGGTTAAAACTGTTTTGGTCAGTAAAATATTTTCTAAGAAAAGCTACAGGATTCAATTCAATCAGTATATTTACCTACAATGACCGAAGCATTATGACCGCCAAAGCCAAAAGTATTGCTTATGGCTATATCTACATTTCGTTCCTGAGATTCATTAAAAGTATAGTTGATTTTGTTATCAATGTTCGGGTCTTGTTCACGGAGATTAATGGTAGGTGGCACCATATTTTTATTGATGGCACAAACGGAAGCGATTAGTTCAACAGCTCCTGCTGCTCCCAGTAAGTGTCCGGTCATCGATTTGGTAGAACTGATATTCATATCATAAGAGTGATCACCAAAAACCTGCTTGATACCTTTAATTTCGGCCCCATCACCCACCGGTGTGGCGGTTCCATGTACATTGATATAATCAACTTTCTCGGGATTTAAAGCCGCATCTTGTAATGCGTTGATCATCACGTGTCTTGCGCCTTTACCCTCAGGATGAGGTGCAGTAAGATGGTGTGCATCGGCAGACATCCCGCCACCGAGCATTTCGGCATAGATCTTTGCTCCACGTTTTTTGGCATGTTCCAATTCCTCAAGGATCAGGGCTCCCCCACCTTCTCCCATAACAAATCCGTCCCGCGTTTTATCATAAGGTCTGGAAGCCGTTTTATATTCATCGTTATTCACTGAAATGGCCTGCATTGCGTTAAATCCGCCCATTCCAGCTTCATTAATGGCAGC
>JBNJFN010000263.1:0-5052 GCA_051746885.1 Bacteroidota bacterium
TTTCATATTGATGAAAATGAGTTGGTTGTCTTTCCAGGAAGTGAATATTTGAGTGTTTACGTGTTGAATAGTACTCTTTCCGTTTTTTTTGGAGAGAATTAGTTGTTGTCCTTCATGAAGCGTTTTGCCCTCCTCTAAAGTAATATTAGAAGAGGAAGTGATTTTTACACTTCCTTTTTCCAGGGTTGTAACAATTTCATCGTCGGTGGGATATGTTTTTACATTAAATTGTGTCCCCAAAACCTTTACATCATAAAGGGGAGTATGTACCACAAACGGTTTATTCTCGTTTTTGGTCACATCGAACCAGGCTTCGCCAGTGAGGAACACTTCGCGATTACCTTTATTGCCGGTTTCTGTATATTTTAACTCTGAATCCGAATTAAGATAAACCCTGGTATTGTCTGGCAGTACTATTTGCGATATGGAACCACTGGGAGAAATTGAAGTATAATAGGTAGGTTCCGGCTTTTGAAAATTATGGATTAACAAACCAATGAAAAGCCCAATAATTAGTACAGCTGTCATCCTAAGGAGGTTTGTTAATAATTCTATTGTCTTGTTTTCTTTTTGAGGGCTTACTTTAAGGTTAATATGGTGATGGATTTTATCAAGAATTGCTTTAGGATTTTCGAGGGGGGGCAAGTTCTTTTGATTATCTGTCTCATCATTTTCCCAAATTTTGAAGAGTATGGGGCGTATAGCCAGATTGTGATACGGATCGATAAAAAGTTCCATTGCTTCTTTTAATTCCTGGGTATTGCTTTCTCCCCTTACGTAATTATTCACCGTCTTTATTAAGTGGTCCTCCTCGTTCATCTTTTCGCTCATTCGTTTTGCAGGTTATTAAAAACCCCCTTTTATAGCTAAAAGGGGGTTTTCAAATGAAACTAACTAAACTAACCTATGTGAATCATTTATAGTAATACGGGGAAAATAAGTGATCACCCAAAAATGAATTGATTTTTTTTTCTGCGAAACTGCTAAAACCCGGGACATAATAAAAAATTCAGTTTAAGATTGATAAAAAAAGCAATACGTGTAGAATATCTGTTCCTAAATGGGATTTGATGTGTTTTAGTGCAAGGTTAATCTGGTTTTCAACGGTTTTTTCCTTAATGTCAAGTTGTTCTGCGATTGCCTTGTGCGATAATCCTTTTTCGCGGCTAAGGCGGTAAATTTCTTTCCGTTTTCGTGGTAATTCCTCCACAGCATTGAAAATCTCTTTTTTGAGAATGTCGTAATCTATTTGGTTTTCCTGCTTCCCAGGATGTTCTCCATAGTACTTTTCCAGAAAAATCCGATACTTATTATCCTTTAATCGTAAGCGTAGCTGATCGATTACCAGGTGAAAGGAGATGGTGAAAAGAAATGATTTAAAGGATTTTGATGAATCGATTTGGCAACGGTTTTCCCATATCTTACAAAATGTCTCCTGCACGATTTCCTTTGAATCTTCTTCATTTTTTAGCAACGAAAAAGAAAAACGGTAGAGTTTGTCACTGTATTTATGAAATAATGCATCAAATGCTTTTACTTCATTGTTTTTTAGTTTGTCAACAAGTATTTTTTCGCTTATGTCAGGTTTGTCAGTCATCATGCTCCGAAATTTTGATTAAGTTAGGAAGATTTTTGAGAACTTCAAAATCAAACCACATCAATTAATTAGGAAGAAATATTTGTTTACCAGTGAGATTAACCGTCTATCTTTCAATGTTCGTGACAGTATCTCTATCAATTTGCTGTTGTTGACCGTATCTAAAATATTTGCCATATTCATGTCTATTGCGTATTTGTATCCTTCTGATATATAACACTTACATCGGAACAGGGCTTTGTGCGTACTTCATCTAGGCCGGAACCCAAAGCTGTTGTCAGAAAACTGACGCTCATAAACAGGTGATAAAATTTGATATATCGCTTGCTGGATTACCCTTTCAACTACTGTCGGAATACCCAATGGACGCTTTGAATGGGCATCTTTAGGTATTTCAAGTCTGCGGACAGGGTTCGGGCGATACTTCCCGCTTCGGATGGAGCTTATCAGGTCAGAACCATGATGTTTTAGATAGTTCCTTAGTAATTCGATGGGTAATTCGTCAACACCATGGCTGCCTTTATTCCAGCAAACATTTATGTAAGCCTTGGTCAAATTATTGATTAAAATCGATGGATAAACGGTATTTAACAACCAACAGCCGGTGTGGCGACTAACTGTTGTTTTGTCTTTTTCAACAAAATTATCCCTGCAGCAATGATTTCATAATATAGAGATCCAATTCTTCATAATCACGCGCTTCAATACATTTTTCAATAAATTCTTCATTCAGGCTTCTGGAAATTTCAAGTAGTTTCATGAATATCTCCCTGCTGTTGCTTAAATGCTTCGTGGCAACATTATCTTTTTGAGTTCTCATAGCTTTTACATCAAGACCGACCCATTCACCATTATTCCCATAACCATGTTTGTCAAGTATTCGAACCTGATTAAAAGCCCTGCGAAGATCGACCGAGCCAAAGGATTTATCCTGATCAAATTTCAATCCGTTCTGATCATTCAGGTGAACGGTAAAAAGTTTATTAAAAGCAAGCGCATATCCCATTTCATCAGAAGGATCAAGTCCTGCGAGTATAGCGTGTGCACTTTCAATATTCACTCCAAAACGTTTTGGGTCAACACAAAACTGAGCCAATGCTATTGCATGCCCTGTGGTTGGAATATATGCCAGATCCATTGGTTCGTTTGGTTTTGGCTCAATACAAACCTTCATTTTGCTATCATACTCCAGCATCTGGTTAATTGCATAAACAATTCTTTCTGTTGCCACTTTGCTGTCTTTTGACTCACGGATATAAGTTCCTTCGCGTGCAAGCCATAAAACCATTAAATTTGCGCCTAGAGCATTTGCAATATCAACGGCACGTTTGCTGCGGTCAATGGCATATTGCCGGGTATCAGGATCGTTTGAAGTATATCCTCCGTCAATCGTTTTTGCAACTTCCCATAACCTGGGGGCTACAAATTCAGCAGCCAGTCCGTTATCATCCAATACTTTCTTAAGTTCTTTTGCCTTGTCAATGGTCTGTTGGGGCGAAAGATCATCCAGATGGGGAACGGCATCATCATCATGAAACTGGACTCCATCGAAGCCAAGTTTTTTATATAAGCCAAGTTTGCGATTGAATTCAATGGTTTTGCGAACTGAAGGACCAAAAACATCAGCCCCTTCATGAATATTCCATGGGCCAAACGAAAATTTAAATATTCCTGCCATAATATATTTTTTTAAGTTAAAGGAAACAAATATCAATTTTAAAATATGTTCAACATGCAAAAATTTACTTTTAAAATCCGTCCGCATGCCATCCGTCACGGTAAGTGCGCTGAAGGTATTTGCTGGCATTCGGGTTATTGGGAATGTTCATATTGCCGGCGTCCCATTCCAGGATTTTGTCAGGCACACGAATTGCAACTGTTCCCAGCAAAATCGATTCGGTCATAGGCCCGGTCTGTTTGAAATGCGATTCCGTTTTTTCCCCGCCCCTGCAAGCATCTATAAAATGGTTATAATGGCTGCGATCCTCAAATTTTGGAAGTTTATAATCCTTGAATTTATTTTGCGGCAAAAGAACTTCCCCCGCAGCATGCGCGATCAGCAGGGCTCCTTCTGTTCCAACCAGCATAGCAGATTCAGGCGGATAGGTTTCACCATGATACAAGTCCTGCACCTCTTGGGGTGGATAAAATTCCCCATCGAACCATTCCAGGGGCAATGCATCCGATTCAGTAAGGTCATTGCCGGGAAACATCCAGGTGATATGATTGCCCTGTGGCCAGTTGTCAGCCCTTCGTTCCGGTGATTCCTTCCATGATTTCTGAACTTTCGCTGTAACTGTCCGGGGAGACTGCAACCCAAGACCTTTCCAGACGGGATCAAACAGATGACAACCGATGTCGCCCGACCAGCCTGTTCCAAAGTCCAACCATCCCCTCCATAATATCGGATGATAAATATTAGGAACATACGGACGCATGGGGGCTGTACCAATCCATAAATTCCAGTTCAAATGCGGGGGTACTTCTTCTTCATGGGGAGGACGCGGACCTGCAAGCCGGTAATTCTCCACTGCACCCGGCCGGTTCGAACAAAGATAAACATGCTTCACTTTTCCAATGGCCCCGTCTTTAATCAGCTGAACCGATCTGCGCTCACTGGCAGATGAAGCATGCTGTGTGCCCAGCTGGGTAATGACCCCCTGTCTTATCGATGCATCGGTCAGTTGACGTACCTCAGCGACATCATGACACATCGGCTTCTGACAATAAACATGTTTCCCTTTCTGGATCGCATGCCAGGCAATGATAAAATGATTATGATCCGGAACAGATACGTTAACAGAATCAATGTTATCTGCCTCCTTTTTTAGAAGCTCACGCCAATCAGTGTATGTGCGTGCTTCAGGAACTGATTCAGAGGCTTTTTTCAATCGATTCTCATCTACGTCGCATATTGCCACAATCTGAACATTCGGATGTTTTATAAAATTCTGAAGATCAGTACCTCCCATCCCTCCAACACCTATGCATGCATGGTTTAGTGTACCTTCCGGTTTGCTTTTCGGCGCACAGGATTCGAGAATAATGGGCACCGCAATGGCTGCTGTGGCTGCCTTCTGTAAGAATTCCCGGCGCGATAAAGAGAAATCTTGGTTATTCATAATATCAGAAAATTTGGATTTAAATAGACAACTATTTTGAATAATTTAAAATTAACAATTCTTTCCAATTATTCCAAGATCCCTTTCGATTTTTAGCAATTTCGAAATTAGCCAAAATTTTCCAGTCCGCTGATATTCCTGAAAATCTGGCTAAAATTCTACCTTTCTCATATTTTTACATGAGTGTGGGTTAGTCAAATATTTTTTATATTTTAATATTGTGAACTTTCGTTCTAACTTCCAAAATCGTCGAATGACACATTTTCATCAGGAACACCGAGGTTGTAAAACATTTTCTGGCAGGCATCATTCATCATGGGTGGTCCGCACAGG
>JBNJFN010000264.1:0-5003 GCA_051746885.1 Bacteroidota bacterium
ACGGGAGTTTGAGTGATGCAAATTTTGTAGAGGCACGCCTTGGCGTGCCTTAATTGTCTAAAGAGTTTGAAGGTTTGAGAGTTTGAAAGTTGGGAAAGGTTGAATCAATTAACGATTCCCCTGAATCAATGGAAGCTTTGCCCGGGTCAATTGTAGCTTTGCCTGAATCAATGGGATAATAAAGCGACACAATGATAGCTCGCACTGAAACAGTGGCAGATTAAACTGAAACAATGACAGGCTGGACTCAAGCAATTGGATCTCCAGATAAAACAATTGGATCTCGAAATGAAACAATGGCAGGTTAGACTGAAACAATGGCAGCTCGCACTGAAACAATGACAGGCTACACTGAAACAATGGCAGCTCAGACTCAAACAATAGCATTTTAAAGTGAAACAATTGGATCTCGAAGTGAAACAATTGCATCTTGCCCCGAAACAATAGAATCTTAAGGTTGATCAATGGAACCTAACAACTGATCAATGGGGGATGGAGGCTGGTAAAAGTCACACTCCATTATACAATTGAAACTTTCCGGTGATATGGCGTACCCTCCCTTACCTCCCTTGTAAAGGGAGGTGATCGGTCAATGCCAGAGTCAACGGCTTTTGCTTAATAGCCAAGAAAACAGTTCCCTAATCATTTCCCGTTTGTCGTAAAAACACAATATTAATCTTTCACAGGGGGAAGCCACATATCGGTGGGTTCCAGGTTCAATTCATCAATCATCTCCAGGGAATAACCCAGCTTCCCTAATTCTCTGCCAGTATTATTTGTTCCAAAGGCAAATTTAACCCCTGCTTCTTTTGCCTTTTCCAAAATTTTCTTCTCAGGCAGTTCATAGCGGGCGTTTATCTCCAAAGCAATATCGTTATCCACAAGTGCCTGTACCACCCGATCGATCCGTTCTTCGGTCCAAAGTTCGTCGTAACGGTCTTGGATCTCCTCCGGCAAAAAGGTAGGATTGACATAGATATCGATAGGTTCCTGAGTGATCTTCTCTATTTGACTCACCAGTTGTTCCATAAAATGCTGTGGGTCGCCAACATGGGTCTCTTCGGGCATCCACAGACGCATACGCTTTCCCTGGTCGTTGGTCCAGGTCATCGCATCGGTAAAAACATAATCGGCTTTTGCCACCGTTTCAGATGAAAAGATATCAACCCATTCACGGCCTTCTGCCTGCATGGCAGTATATACGGGTTTTCCTTCCTGGCTGTTAATATATTCCAAAAGCTGTTCATCATTGGTAATGGGAAACTTCAAGCCACAATTGGCCGCAATTCCGTAGTTAATCCCATATTGCCTTGAAGAATCCAAAGCTTCATGCATTTTCAGATCACCTTTCAGATGAACATGAAAATCAATGAGTGGAAAATTCTGGGCATGCAAACGGGTGACCTTACGGTTCCAGGATTTATCAACATGCAAAGGTACCCGGGCCGTATCGGGAAGGGATTTCACTTTCATATTCCTGATCTTTAACCCAGTGTTTCCATCTTTACAATGGATACCAAAAACGCCTTCTGAAAGTATGCGCTCATCCAGATCAGATGGCCTCCAGGGATCTTCCGGTTCCACATAATCAACCGTCTTTTCTCCGTTGACATAAACCTGAATGTGGTTCTCCTGAACTTTTATACGCAGATCAAACCATTTTTTATCTTCAACCAGCGGATAATAGGCATTTCTGATTCGGTTCAGGCTTCCGGTCATATTGATATCGGGATAACTTTCCATTCCCAGATAAGTATTATTAAGCTGAACCGTATATCCGGTTTGGGGGACAGGCGTTTGACCGGGATCGGCATGAAAGAGAATTTCGCTATTGGCCCCACGCTGGGTCATAACCTCGGCTTCCATTGCAAAATTTTCAAAACCGGCATTCCCGTTTTCCCCCTCATAAACCAAAAGGGCATCTGAACCCTCACAGTTCAAAACACCATCAGCAACCCGAAAGGCACTTTCATTTTTTATGGTTCTCCAACCCTGAAGATCATCTTCACTAAGCATATTCTGCCATTGATCCTGAGACGGACCGCTACAAAAAGTAAGAAAACAACAACTAAACAGTAAAATAACAAGGTTTTTCATCACAAAAATTTTTAATTCGACAAATTTAAACCCAAAACTATATGCATCTTTTTATTATAAATCCACATCCTGTATAAACTCCTATAAATGTAGAAAAAAATTCCTCCGTTCGTGTATTTTATCAGCCTCTTCATATAAAAGGCAGAAGAGGGGAATTATTCAAGCCCCAATAGAGACACATCCAGTATTTTCTCAGGTTTGACAAGTTTCCCCTCCTTAAGGCAAACCCCTTTCACTTGAGCTTTAACAATTGTTTTTTCATCCGGTACACGAAAAATCTTCTGATCGAAAACCACCTTCAAATGACCCTCCCTTCGTATATCAAGAGTTACCTTAAACCGGTCGTGGCTTTTTAATGGGTATTTGTAATCAATCTCAACCCGGGATATAATCAGATCTTTACCTTCATCATGGAGCCCGGCGAAATCAATGTTCAGGGAATAAAGAAATTCATGTCGCGCATGTTCCAGATAATTCTGATATACCGAATTGTTCACGATGCCCTGTAAATCAAGTTCATAATCTCTTACGGACAATTCCAGCTCAAAAAGATGTTGTTTCCCGTCCATGATATGATTCTGAATAAATAATGAGCTATCAAAGATAAACAAACTTTGCTTCCTCAAAAATCATTGGGAAACATTTGCTATATTTGCTTCTGAAATTATAAACCTAAGCTCCGAAGCTTTTCAGGTTAAGTGTAAACAGGGGATAAACAATACTTAAATCAAAATCGCATAACAATGGACATCCGCATAAAAAGTTGTATTGAAGGTGCAAAAGAATCAGAAGGCCTCACTGTGATCATCGATGTATTCCGTGCAAGCAACACCATCATTGCTTGCCTGGGACAGGGAGCGGATTGTGTTATTCCCGTAGGCAGCCTGGAAAAAGCTTATCATTTGAAAGAGCAACATCCCGGGTACGTCCTGGCCGGTGAACGAAAAAGCGTGCCTCCGGAAGGATTTGATTTCGGAAACACTCCGGCCTATGCTGCGACCCAGGACCTGAATGGCAAAAAAATCATTGTTACCACTTCAGCAGGAACACAGGGGATTGTAAATGCTCAAAATGCCGATGAAATATTGATCGGCAGCTTTGCCAATGCGTCAGCCATAGTTGAATATATACTTTGTAAGAATCCCAAAATAGTCACACTTGCTGCTATGGGATTTGAATCTTATGAAAAAGCCGAGGAAGATGAGCAGTGTGCTTTCTACCTCAAAGAACTTTTATCAGGAAAAACCCCGGATATTCACCAGATAAAGGAAAAGATCCTCGTGAGCAAAGGGGCTACGCGATTAAGAAATCTGGGAAGAACGGACGATCTTAAATTTGCCCTGAAGTTCAACATCTATCCCATGTTGCCTATATACAACTCATCAACAGGCCAGATCAAATCATACGTTATTTGACCCTATTAAAATAAATGCTTCCTCCTGTATATTTTGTTAAGGGAATTTCATACATTTATATAAAATTTTAGATCAGATGGCTTTTCTGGCAAGAAATCCTTTCCTCAGGCTGGTCATTCCTCTTATTGGAGGCATTTTACTTCAGGAGCACTTTCATTTCGTTTGGTCTTCCCTGAACATGATTGTTGCATTTTCGCTAATTCTGCTTCTCGGATATGATTTTCTTCCTGTAAAACAGAAATTTTTCCTGGAATGGATCCGCGGTCCCCTGATCATATTGATATTCCTTACTCTTGGTGCCATGTTGCTCAAAGAGAAGCAAGGGGATAAACCGGAACTGGAAACGGGTAAGCTGACTTTTACCGGGCAGATCCTGGATATTCCCGAAGAAAAGGATAATACCTGGCAAACAATCATCAAAACAAACCAGATTTACAGGGATAGTCTGTGGCACCGGGAAAAAATCAAGATGTTGGCTTACCTTGAAAAAAACGGGCCAACCCTGCCTGTCAAACCAGGCGACAAAATACTCTTCTCAGCCTACGCCAATCCTATCAGAAATCAGGGTAATCCGGGCGAATTCAATTATAAAAAATATATGGCCATTCAGGGAGTCCATTATCAGGTATATCTTGACAAAGCCTCCTGGAAAAAGTCTCGGGTCAAGGCCCCCGTTTCAGTAATTGCTCTTTCAAATCGACTGAGAATGCATCTGTTAAACCAATTGAAAGAAGCGGGGATCGATGAAGAGGAGTATGCCATTGCCTCGGCGCTTTTACTGGGATACAAAGATTTTCTTACACCGGAGGTAAAAGACCGATTCTCTTCCTCCGGCGCCATGCATATTCTGGCTGTCTCAGGCCTGCATGTGGGGATAATTTATCTCATCCTTCATTATGTATTGTTTTTTCTGGAGAGATATCAATACGGGAAAACCATTAAAGTCCTGTTAATCCTGATTATACTTATTGGATATGCATTTCTTACAGGTCTTTCGCCTTCCGTATCCCGTGCCACATTGATGTTTTCCGTAATAGCTATAGGGCAGGTATTGAGAAGATATTCTTCGGTTTACAACAGTCTTGCATTTTCAGCCTTTGTTCTTTTAGTTATCAATCCTTTATTGCTCTTTTCAATCAGTTTTCAACTCTCCTATCTGGCCGTATACAGTATTGTATTTTTTCAACCAAAGTTTTACAAACTGATTGAGCTTCCCCCAATACCCGACAAATTCTGGCAATGGTTTACCGTGGCCCTTGCAGCTCAAATTGGCACTGCTCCTCTTGTCATTCACAATTTCAATCTTTTCTCCAACTTTTTCTGGCTTACCAATTTTATTGCTATTCCGGCGGCTGCACTCATCATCTTCACAGGGATGCTCTATTTCCTCGTGGCTCCTTTCCTGCCCCTGTTCAGCCAGGTCTTGGGTGGCATTCTGTCTTCCATTTTATCCGTTTTAAATCATTCCACTGCCTTCATCCGGGATATGCC
>JBNJFN010000265.1:0-3317 GCA_051746885.1 Bacteroidota bacterium
TTATATTTAATCCCTAATTTAATGTTAATGTCTGTGAGTTTACATAATATTGTTATAATCCATAACCAGAAATCTTCGATTGCTTATTGGGGGAAATTCCTGAAAGATAATGGATTTGAAGTATATTTTGTTTCAAAGGCAGATATAAATAATAACAACGGCAGAGATTTATATGATATAGATCCTGACCTTCTTTTATTGGAGGAAACGGAAGCCGGAGAAGTTAATTTTACAGATTACAGCAGACTTTCTGCGGATTTTCCTGTTGTTCCTATTATATCAGTTATTGCCAGGGATAAAGACTGTTATATTGAAGATTTGATCCGTGCGGGTGTTAGAGATTTTACTTATGAGGATGCTAACTCTTCTGAAATTTTGGCCCGGTTACAGGCCAACCTGGCTAAAAAACAGGAAAGCACCAATTTAGCGGCTAATGACCAGCGAAAACATTCATCTTATCCTTATTACCATTTGTTCCCAAAAACTTTCCATTCTCAGGGTGCATTGATGACCATTTATTCATTAAAGCATTACGAAGAGGAAATTAAAAAACTTTATGCTGCCATTGAGCAAAGTTCAAGCATGGTAATTATTGCTGAACCGGATGGCAGGATCACTTTTGCCAACAATCAGTTTCAGCGTGAAACGGGTTATGATACAGAGGACTTAAATGAAACGCATGTAAATCTGTTCAATTATTTGCATTCAGGACATCAGGATATAAGTGATATCTGGAGAAATTTAAGATCCGGGGAAGATTGGGAAGGTGAGCTGCTTAACAAGAAAAAGAATGGTGAAATATACTGGGAAAGAGCATCCATCTCACCAGTTTTTGACAAAGCCGGCAAAATCATCTATTATATTGCGATTAAGAAGAATATTACAGAAGAGAAGAAACTCAATGAAAAAATTCTGGAACAGAATAAGTACGATCAGTTACGGAGTGAATTCTGGAAATTTGCCTTCTTGTCAGAGAGCGAAAATGTTTTAGTTGAATATCTCCTGAATCGATTGGGGGAGATATTAAAACTTGATCGGATCAGTTTTTTAAAGTACCAAGAGGATTACTGTCAATGCACAGAGCAATGGACCAGGGATCAATCAGACAAACCCTGCAAGAACATAAAATTGCCTGAATGGCTAACCCGTAAAATCATTCAGAGGGAGTATTATGAGATTCCTGAAAATGAATTAAAAATGCTTGAGTCAGGAAATCCCCAATATTTTGCACCCATTAAAAGCTTACTAATCATATCCTACGGGGATATAAAAAAGCCATCCGGATTCTTTTTGCTGGAAGATTTTAAGGAAAGAAAGGATTGGAACTCCCAGGAGATTAAGATTGCAGGGGATTTGTCAAATATAGTGAAGTTGAAAACAGAAACCCTTGAATCAACCGAGATACTTCGAAGATCAGAAGAAAAATTCCGAATTATTACGGAAAATTCAAGGGAATTAGTAGGTGTCCATGACAATGAAGGGAGATTTAAATATGTATCTCCGTCAAGTAAAGAAATGCTTGGATATAATCCGGAAGAACTTATCGAAAGAAAACCCTATGATTTTATTCATCCGGATGACGCTAAATCTGTAGAAAATCAATTTTTGAGTCAAATTACTGATAACAAAATTGATAACAAGAATGAATATAGAGTAAAACACAAAGATGGCCATTATATATGGTTTGAAACGATTGTCCAGCCAATAAAGAATGCAGAAGGTGAAGTAGTTGAGATCCAGACCTCTTCACGGGATATCACCGAACGGAAACAGGCAGAACAGCAGATTCGGGAAAAAGAAGAAAAGTACCGGAATATTTTTGAAAGCATGTTCGATGTCTATGTGGAAGTAAATGTGGAGGATGGTAACATACTTGAAATAAGTCCGTCTGTTGAGAGAATTTCTGGTTACACAAGGGAAGAATTGGTAGGTAAGTCCATCCTTCCATTTTATGCTCATTCTGAAGAATGGCAGGAACTTGTTGACACCCTTTCTAAAAAAGAGAGGATAAGTGATTTTGAAGTTAATTTATTGAATAAGGATGATGAGAAAGTTACTTGCTCCTATTCGGTTCGGATGATAAGGGACGTGAATGACAACCCGAAAAAGATGGTTGGGACTTTAAGGGATATTTCAGAACGAAAACGCGCTGAAAGACAGCTAGAAGAAGCTAAGGTGAAAGCAGAGTCGGCATCGAAAGCCAAAAGTGAATTTCTCGCCAATATGTCACATGAGATTCGGACCCCGATGAATGCTATTCTGGGATTTAGTGAGGTATTGATGAATAGGATAGAGGATGAGGAAAACAGGAGTCATCTTGAAGCCATTCTGTCCAGCGGTAGAACACTCTTGTCATTGATTAATGATATTCTTGATCTTTCTAAGATTGAGGCAGGGAAGATGCAAATTAATTATGAACCTGTTGAATTACCAGTATTGGTTGAAGATATCCAGCATATCTTTGAAAAGAAACTTTCGGAAAAGAACCTTAGTTTGAAAATTGACATTGACAGAGATTTGCCCCATATATTGTATCTGGATGAGGTAAGAATAAGACAGATACTGTTTAATCTTGTGGGTAACGCCATAAAATTTACGGATGAGGGGCATATTAAGATTGGCGTGTATGTAAATGAAACAGGACCCGATAAATATCAACTGAATTTGATGGTGCAAGATACGGGAGTAGGCATTCCACGGAAGCAACAGCGGTTGATTTTTAATGCATTTCATCAACAGTATGGACAAGATTCAAGAAGGTATGAAGGTTCAGGGCTAGGGCTTTCTATTACGAGAAAACTGGTAGAAAAAATGAATGGCCAGATCAAACTGGAAAGCCGGATAGGACAGGGGAGTCGGTTCGAGATTATTCTTCCTGACATCAAGAGGGGTACACCGAAGGAAGCTTCTTATCGTAAAGAATCGGTGGATCATACCAATGTGGCTTTCAAACCTGCAACAATTCTTGTGGTAGATGATATACAATATAATATTGATACCATCAAAAATCTTATAAATTCCGAAAATATAAAATTTACCGAAGCTCAGAATGCAGAGAAAGCATTGGAGATTATAAAGATCACACCTCCGGATATCATATTGATGGATCTGAAGTTGCCGGACATGAGCGGTTATGAAGCTACAGCCATCATCAAGTCAACCAAAACATCACAGGCGATACCTGTTTTGGCCTTTACTGCCTCGGCAATGGCAAATGATGAAAACCAGGCTAAAAGCCTTTTTGACGATTTCATCACAAAACCGGTTACGAAGAACGAACTATTTGGAAAATTGACAAAATATTTGTCTTATAAACC
>JBNJFN010000265.1:3417-5003 GCA_051746885.1 Bacteroidota bacterium
TTCCAAAATCTTATTAATTGATGATAGTATACAGAACCTCAAGCTGCTGGGCAATATGCTCAGGGAAAAGAATTACCAGATTGCATTGGCCAGAGATGGTAAAGAAGGGCTGGAACTGGCCAGAATGATTTATCCCGACTTGATTTTGTTAGATATCATGATGCCAGATTTAGATGGATATGAGGTTTGTAAGCAACTTAAAGATGACGAGCAGACAAAGGATATTCCTGTTATCTTTTTAACCGCCAAGACATCCAATGAAGACCTGGTAAGGGGATTTCAGATCGGGGGGGTGGATTATATCACCAAGCCCTTTAATAAGGAAGAATTGTTCATGAGGTTAAAAACGCACCTTGATCTGAAAAAAGCTCATGATAAAATTTCTTCTCAGGCAGAAACGCTCAGAGAGCTCAATGAAACCAAAGACAAGATGTTTTCAGTGATTTCTCATGACCTAAGGGCTCCATTAGGTGGGATAAAGAGCATGCTGGATTTGATTTATGAAGACAATTCAGAAAAATTGGAAATCTCCCGGAGATCTTTGGATTCATTGAAGAATGCTGCCGATCAAACATATAATCTTCTGGAGAACCTTCTTTACTGGTCAAGAAGCCAAAGGGGCAATCTGGTGAACAATCCGGAGGTAATCAATATATATGAACTGGTGCTGGAAAATATTGAATTGCTAAGAACAATGTCTAAAAACAAAAATATAGAGCTTCTCAATAAGGTGGATGAAGACATATATGCTTATGCGGATCGGAATATGATCAAAACCGTTTTAAGAAACCTGATCATTAATGCCATTAAATTTACTGATGAAAAAGGCACTGTTTCCATTTCCTGCAAAGAAAGCAACGGAAAGGTTGAGATAGAGGTAGCGGATAACGGGATAGGCATTCAGCAAAGCAACCTGGAAAAAATACTCAATCATAAAGAATATTACACCACTTTTGGTACCAAACGGGAAAAGGGCAGCGGCCTGGGATTGAATCTGTGTATCGATTTTATCCAACGGAACAACGGAGAGTTATTTATAGATAGTGAATACGGCAAAGGAAGCACTTTTACCTTCACTTTGCCCAGTGGAAACCATGAGGAATGAGTTAATAACCAATTACCCATAAAATCCTTTGTTCATCAATACATTTTTCCACTATATCTATCAGGCCTTCGTTTACCTTGATTAACCGATCAAGGTATTCTTTCCATTGATTTTCCCAGTTGGGGTAGTGTTCATTTAATTTGTCCAGAAATTCTCTCCCCAAAAAAATCCCTTCTATATGTGCCTTGAGTTCATCCAGAGTATTGATATTCTGAAGGACATTCAGTTTTTTCTGCAGTTCATTTCTTAAAGGCACTATTTTTCTTATATTGTATTTTGTAGCTCCGTAGAATTCATATAGTTGGTTGCTGTTTTCAAAACATCTGGTGAAAAGATTGAAAACTTCACTTTGAATATAAGAGGACTCCGAATCCCCCTTTATATAGTGCTCATTATCTCCTGTTGTATTTAATTCAACGATGTTCAGATAATCTGCATCGAATATTCCTATACGTAACTGACAATTATCCATATATAATAA
>JBNJFN010000266.1:0-5000 GCA_051746885.1 Bacteroidota bacterium
TTAACGCTCAACAATGAGGATGCCAAAGACCTCGTTCAGGAAACTACTCTCAAAGCTTTAAAACATCGTGATAAATTTGTTTATAAATCCAGTTTAAAAGCCTGGACATTCACCATTTTAAAAAATACATTTATAAACAATTATCGACGTTCACGAAAAAAATCTACTTATTCCAATTCCTCAATAGAGGACCATTACAAATATTATTGTACTGCTTCCAGGGGTTATAACCCGGATTCAATCTTTTCATCCAATGAAATAGAAGAAACCATTGAATCACTGGATGAGCATTTTAAAAAGCCCCTTAAAATGCATTATGTAGGATATAAGTATAAGGAAATTGCTGAAATACTTAATTTAAATATCGGAACTGTTAAGAGCAGAATTTATTTTTCACGGAAGAAACTTATCAAAAAATTGAAAGATTATAATTAGCATATGTGAATTGTGTAAACGCTTCTATTATATAACTTAACCTGGATTATTCATAAACGAATCCCGCTTCAGCGGGAAAGTTTATGAATGCGGGATGGTTTGCGGGAAGCATCCAGGTTACCCCGCTCTAGAAAAATCAACTTTTTGCGAAAAACATTGAAGCAAAAAGTTAGGTTTTTCAGTAGCGACAGAATTATTCTTGAATAATTCGGGTTAAAATAAAATGAATAAAGTACTGTTAAATACAAATCATTAAAATTCTTAAAATGAAAAAGATAATTATAACTTGTTTAATAGCATTCAGCTTTGCTTCCATTAGTTCTGCACAGGACTATAACACCGGTATCGGAGTAAGAGGTGGATTCTTTAGTGGTCTGACTGTAAAACATTTCATTAGCCAAAATTCAGCTTTAGAAGGAATAGTGTCGAGCCGGTGGAATGGTTTTAATCTAACCGGCCTGTATGAAATTCATTCCCGGGCTTTCAATGCCGAACGACTGAATTGGTATTATGGTTTTGGCGGACATGTTGGCTTTTGGGATGGTGACGATGTAGGCTGGGGAGACCAGGGAAATTCTTATACGGTTCTGGGTGTTGATGGTATTCTGGGACTGGAGTACAACTTCAGGGAGGTTCCCATAAATTTAAGTATCGACTGGAAGCCTGCATTCAATATAGTTGGTAATAAAGGATTATGGGCCGAGGGAGGTGCATTTTCAATAAGATACATTTTTTAACCAAAACAATTGATTTACAAGCCAACTTCACAAACTTTTCTTGTATCACCATGGAACCCGCATGTTAATCATGTTCTTGTTGTGAAAGTCATTACATGCGGGTTTCATTAACAAGAACAGCAATCTGAGCTCTCATTTTTTCAATATTTGTAACAATATTATTATTATTGAGAAAAAAAGGAGGTCCCATGGCTGAAAAACCAAAAAACACCACCGAACGCAGCTACCATGGCAAGGCCATAGAAATGGCCAGGGAATACTTAAAAAAACAACAAAACAAGGCCGTCAAAGAAAGGGAGAAGCTTTATGGCTTGCAAATCATCCCTAAATCAACCTATTACGATGATTCTGAAGGATATGTTCCCGGTAAAAACAATTGGAAAAGGTTTGGATTCGACTTACATCCACAAGTTGCCTTTATTGCCGGTGGGCTTATTTTGTTGTTCATTGTTCTGACTTTCATTTACAGGGATCAATCAGAAGTTTTTTTCCAGGGAATTCTCGACAGCATCGGCGACACTTTTGGATGGCTTTATATACTGGCAGCCAACTTTTTTGTTATTGTTATGATCCTGTTTGCAGCCAGCAAATATGGAAATTTAAGGATTGGCGGCCCGGATGCGCTGCCGGAATTCAGCACCTTTAGCTGGTATGCCATGCTGATCAGTGCAGGCATGGGCATAGGACTAATGTTCTGGAGTGTGGCAGAACCCATCTTTCATTACTCAGAACCCTCTCCTATGTTTGAAACTACGGCTCAAACTCCAGGGGCAGCACAAAGCGCCCTGGGAGTCACTTATTTTCACTGGGGGTTACATCCCTGGGGTATTTATGCACTGGTAGGTCTGTCATTGGCTTTTTTTGCATATAACCGCGGATTACCACTGACAATACGCTCTGTATTTTACCCTTTGCTTGGGAACAAAATTTATGGGTTCTGGGGCAATTTCATTGATATCCTTTCCGTCCTGGCTACGCTTTTCGGTCTTGCCACCTCGCTCGGTCTCGGTGTTCAGCAGGTCGCTTCAGGTCTCAACTATCTGTTCGGCTTTCCCGATGAAACAGGCTATGTTGTTCTGCTGATCGGCATCATCACCTTTTTTGCTACAATGTCAGTGGTTGCGGGCCTTGACAACGGCGTGAGACGCCTTAGCGCCGGCAATTTATATATGGCCGGGATATTCATGCTTTTCATCATAATAGTAGGACCGACCATATACATCTTTAAAGCGTTCACACAGAATCTGGGTTTTTATCTTCAGAACCTGCCACAACTGAGTTTCTGGGTTGAGACATACCACGGGGCCGAAGGAAGCGAATGGCAAAACCTCTGGACAATCTTTTACTGGGGCTGGTGGATCTCCTGGTCACCTTTTGTAGGCATGTTTATTGCACGGGTGTCAAAAGGCCGGACAATCCGTGAATTTATCCTCGGGGTCATGATCCTACCCACTTTGCTTTCCTTTCTGTGGATGTCAACACTTGGCGGTTCGGCCCTGCACCTGCAAAGCCAGGGTATTGCAGATATCTCGGCAGCCGTTAACGAGCAGGTTTCCACAGCACTCTTTGTGATGCTGGAAAATTTTCCCATTACAGAAGTAACCTCCTTTATCGGAATTGTGCTTGTGATCATCTTTTTTGTGACCTCTTCCGATTCGGGTTCACTGGTAGTTGACCATCTCACCTCAGGGGGCAAACTTGATTCTCCTGTAACCCAGCGTATATTCTGGGCGGTAACCGAAGGACTGTGCGCAGCTGTACTGCTTATGGGTGGCGGGTTAACAGCTTTGCAAAGCGCCTCCATCACAACAGGCCTGCCCTTTACCTTCATTCTGTTGGTCATGGTCTATAGCCTGTACAGGGGGTTGCAGCAGGAGTATTATCATGCCGCCATTATAGAAAAAATAAGGCCGGATATCCAACAGTTTGAAGTGCCTTTGGAACAGTATGAGAAAGAACAAAAAGAAGCCAATAAATCAAACAATTCAGAGCCCTGATTCTTTACAAACCAGACTAAATAAAAAGATGAAAAATGAAACAAACAAGGATTAAACTGCTAATCTGAAAATGAACAAAAATGAACACCAGAAAAAATGTACTTAATAAATTAAAAGTTGTATTTGTTTTGTTTGTTTTTTTAGTCAATCCATCATTAGCACAAGATATTAACAGTATATTTACCCTTGGAGGAGCAATAAGGTATAACATTGCCAGCGAAAATTATGAAAGTGATTACAAAGCAACAGACACTTATTTCACTTGGGACACATGGCGTATAAATGTAGATGGTTCCTTTGAAAAAATAGATTTAAGTTTTGAATATCGTTTCTATCCCACCTTTGGTGCTCATTTCATACGCTATGGCTATTTTGGATATCCATTATCCGATAACATCAAAATGAAACTGGGAGCCACGCAGGTACCATTTGGGATTATGACGTATGCTTCACACTCATGGTGGTTTCAGGGACCTTATTATGTTGGACTGGAGGACGATTATGACATGGGAATCAGTTTTGAGGTCAACCCGGATAAAAAACTGAAGCTGTTTTTTTCATATTTCAGACAAGCTGAGCCGGAGGGACCAATATTCAGCGGTGACGTAACATTTGGAAATGCGGGGGCGGGTAGATATTCTTACGATGTCACTTCTCATACTTATCAGTCGCTTGCCGGCAACAATGTCAATATTCGGGAATTGAATCAATTGAATACACGTGCTACATATAGTGTGAAAGAAAATTGTGAAATCGGTTTTTCGGCCCAGGTTGGTGGGATTTATAACAGTGAACTTGAAAAAGCAGAAACTTCTACAGCTTTTGCCGGGCACTTTGTAGGTGAATTTAACAATTTCAGTCTGAAAACAGAATACATCAAGTATCACTACCAGGGGAAGGACAATGCAGGTAATGATCTCAAACTTATACAAATGGGGGCTTACGGATTCAATTATCTGGTGGCTTCCGAAGCAAGCCTCTATGTAATGGGAGTAAGCTATACAATTCCTGTTGATTGGGAACCCATTTCAAGTATTCAAGCTTATTTCGATTATACATTAACGGATAAATCCCATCCTGATTTTTATAATACCCATCAGCTTGTTCCGGGTGTATTGATCCGATCCGGAGGCCTTTATACCTATATTGATTATGCAATGGGAAAAAATCACCCCTGGCTAACGGATGATTTTGGAAAAGGTCTGGGTCAGGGAGTAAAAAACCCCGATTGGCTCAGACGTTTTAACATCAATATTGGATATTATTTTTAACGAGGATACCATTTTTAACGAGGTAAAACAATGATCCGCTGGAAGGCCTCCAGAAAGGGAGCCTTGATATTTTTCGAACCGAAGGGATTATCTATTATCGCTCCGGTAACAAAATAAGTGTACTTCAATCAACTTAGCCGAATCCCGGGATAGAGCGTATTGACTGGCGGGAACTTCGGACACACAAACTGACCTTTCCGGCATATCAAACCCATTCCATCTACAGCATGTTATAAGCCCTTGAAGATCACCATTTAAATAAAGGAATTGTAAGATATTTCAATGAGTTAGTTGCCAGATTCAGTAATATACTTATTTCCAATACATTTAAAATTCAAAAAAGGCCCAATTTATTACACATATAATTACATTACTAGAAAGTACATTTGATTTTAAGCTTAGAAGGATCGGAATTCCGGTCTCGTCCTGTTACTCCCATAATGCACCGGGCTTTATTCCACCTTGTCCGGACCGCATTCCATCGGGGCCAAAAAAAGCTTCACAATAAAATTGTGAAGCTAAGGATTTTAAATGGATAATATATAAACTTATATAAATCT
>JBNJFN010000267.1:0-4987 GCA_051746885.1 Bacteroidota bacterium
CTCCGAGTTTATCGGTAAGCTTGCCAAAAGCGATATCCAACTGAACCGGAAGGTTCTGGCCGACCTCGCCATGAACCACCCGGAGGCGTTCAAAGCCGTAGTGGAAGCGGTGAAATAACCACTCTAAACAATAAAATAAAAAACCCCGGTTCTGGTGCAGCCGGGGTTTTTTAGTGCAGGACTTTCGATAGAATGCTAAGCGTAAATCATTTATGCTGAAGTTTGAATTTTTTACTGTGTTAATGGAGCAAAATGTAAACAGCAGCAAGAGTTACTGCTTACATTTTGCATTTATTTTTTATAATCAGTTTGTTCTGTAAACTGATTAAGGTATAAACAGAAGTCTCCCATGTCCGATTGAACTATCGTTGTTCACTACATAGTAATAGACTCCGGCTTCAACGGTTTGACCCCTATTATTTACTCCGTTCCACAAAAATGTATTTGCTGATGCAGGATTTGTAATGTCAATTACTTTGCTTCCGGATATATTGTATATAGTGATTTTGCTATCTTCCGGGATGCTTGTATTAAATTTAAAGGTAACCTGTTCGCTGAAAGGATTAGGCTGAGCTTTAACACTGTAGCCCAATTGGTTATATGGACTTTCAGATGTTGGCGTGGTGAGATCTGAGACTTTAAATGCCGGTTCCAGTTTGTAATCAAATGAATTGTTTAAACTGTCTACCCCGCAAATGCGCACATCGAACTCCATCTCTTCATAATTAGTATATTCTGATATATCTGCCTGATAAACCACACCCCGAAAATTGTTTTCACCAATTTCCTGGACATCCAACTCATCCCAGCTATTCATCCCGCCGGGACGAACAAACAGTTGTGTGGAGTCTTTTAAAATTCCCTGATAAGTAAAAGAATATGAAGACATTCCAAAGAATTCCCTTACAGCAAAATCTCCGGCACTAAAAACAATTTCTGCATTTTCGTTATGCTTTAATATTGGATTGGTATGCCCATCTTCATTAACTATTCGTAAGGAGGACACTACAGGTGGTATGTAATCTTTTTTCTCAAGGTCAGTCCTCTGCAACATAGTAGCTTTTCCAAAACCATCTTCCTGATCAATAAAATAGTTATCCTGTGTGTAACTGATATTATACTTCCCGGGTGGTAAAGAAATCACCGGATCCTCCATCAGTGTATCTGAGAAGACCACATTCCCCTGCTGGTCGTTAACTTCTACCATGGTATAAAAGCGGTCTTGCCACCTGTCTTCAAGATATGGGCCATACCAGCGCATCAGGGGAGTTAGCTCGGATTTATCCCTGTTATAATTCAAAGTACCGTTGATGATGACAGGCCCATTTCCGATTGAGACCGTATCCTTCTCATTAAAAGTGGCCAGTTCCATGGTTTTCTGATCCCATGACATCAAGTTTTGGCCCTCCGAATGATATAGTGGAGCGCTTCTAAGCCAATACATTACATAAAAATAGGGAAATTCCAGCGTACTGATATTACCGAAAAGACTTCCCGAATAGCCATCTTCACCAAGCTTATTACCGATGAAGTGCAAAGTAGCGGTGGCCGCCTCATTCTCTACTGGAGTCATTAAATAATCCCCGCTGTGCGATATTGTATACTCTGTAAGGTTGTACCTTTGCATCAACCCCAAAGAAAAGTACTCCTCATCGTGTCGCGGAGAAAAAAGCATTTTAAAAGGCTGCTTGTTATAATCATCCGGCGAATTAGTTAGTACCGTGTCCTGCGTAAGGGAAGTTATTTTGCCATGGTTTACAACAAAACTTCTTTTTTCAGCCTGCTCCACATCAACAGCATTTTCTGCTGTAATCATCTCAAATCCAGGATCTATGTTATTCATGAGCAGCATTCCCTGCCCCAGGCTTTTGCTAACATAGCCTATAGGCACTCCTTCAGGGAAACGAATATTATGAATAGCTGAATAGGTAAAGAAAGAAGCATAATCAACCAATGGTGTTCCATTATGATCAACCGCATTATAATCCACAGAATACTTGGCTTCTTCATTCATTTTCATCTCCAGAGTATCGATTTCCATCAAATTGAGACTGGATTTTAATACAACGCGCTGTGTACCCTTTTGACCATCTGTTTTAGCATGGTAATGATTAAACAGATAGGAGTAATTGCCGGGAATAATATCCACGAAAAGTTCTTTGGAGTTTAACCAGGCATAATCGAAATATCCGGGTGTATGATTAGGTGATCCTCCAATAGCATCACAATTTGCCTTATCGAAGTGCATATATGTTCGGTTTTTTGTTGTGAAGCTCCAGGGCAACTCCATACTTCCCGAAGAGGTTTCGGCAACCAAAAAACCTGCTACTGAATAATCAGCGTGTTGCGGAAACTCGAGCATATCATTATCTACTGTGATATCGCACTGAACTATGGCAGTATCGAGCCCTTCTAAACTCAAGGATTGAGGTTCGATATCTATAGTAACTCCTTGCGGGAGTTCGTGCTCTGCGCTGAAGGTTACTTCCTGCAAGTCGTTTCCCCGGTTCACTATAGTTAATTCAGAATCTTCCTGCCATAAACCTGGCTTATAATCATTACGGCCAAAATCCAGTTTCCCCGGAATACAAATTACTTTTTGTTCTACGGCCTTCAGCGCATCCACAAATCCGGCTCCCTGTGCCATAACGCGCTCTCTCATGTCCCCTGCATTATTCATTAAAAGAGATTTTACAGCCCGGGGTGTAAGCTCACTATCCTCTTGCTTAATTAAGGCACATACTCCGGCTACATGCGGGGCAGCCATTGAAGTACCTGAAAAAGGCTGAAAGGTATTGTTTAAGTATGTTGAATTTATATTGACGCCCGGAGCTACTACCTCTGGTTTTATAAAATACTGGAAACGAACCGGACCTTTCGAACTGAAATAGGCTATAGAAGTATTGTCTTTAGTTGCTCCAATAGTAATGACTTCCCGGGCAGCCGCGGGGCTACCTATACTTTCATATCTGCCTCTGTTACCCGCTGCTGCACAAACAATCACACCTTCATCTACAGCATTGTTGGCTGCCTGCGATATCGGATCCTGAGCGTTTCCTGCTCCTGCTGAAAGGCTCATATTGATAACATCTGCCTTGTCATCTGTCTGCTCATCTCCATCAGGATCTACACACCATTCGATGGAGGAAATGATATCGCTAAGAGATCCTCCGCCATTGGCTCCTAATGCTTTGACGCCATAGAGCAATGCGTCAGGAGCTACGCCACGATAATCTTCGTGATCAGAAGCTACAATGCCTGCAACATGAGTTCCATGTCCAAAATCATCCATCGGATCGTCATCATCGTTAAAAAAATCGTATCCATTAATAACCTTATATCCCGGACCATAACCACCACCCAGTGACTCATGCAAATAATCTATACCGGTATCAATAATGCCGACAATCATTCCTTCACCGGTCACATCTAATTGTTCCCATACCTGGTCGGCTTTTATCTGAGATATGCTTTCATTAAGACAGGTTCTTACCTCAAGATCTTTATGAATTTTTTTAACATATGGCAACTGTTCAAGTTTTGATTTTAAAATTCGAGGAAAGCTTGCAGCAACTCCGTAATACAACCGGTAGTATTCCCGGGTTATTTTCGGAGCCTCCATTGACGAAGCGTAAGGAGAATGCTGATAGATCTGTAATAAATCCTTTTGGAAGCGTGTAAAGCGCTGCGCCTGGTCAAAACTGTCTCTGGAAAACCGAGGATTTTGTTTCCTGGCTTGAAATAGTGGTTCATCTATGAATTCAACAATCCACTGTTTCGAATCCATTAACTCCTTCCGTTTTTCAAGATCCGTTGTTTCATGCGTAATTTGAAGATTCTCACCCTCAGATGATGATTTTGAAGCTCTTCTATGGAACTCCTGACCGCCTGCTATGTATGCGGCAAAAATGAATAGTAATGTTAATTTAGTTTTCATCGACTTTATTTTATTGTTGTTTTGGCCAATGAGGCAAGAAAAATGCCTAAGTCAATAAAAAACTGAAAGCGAGAGCAAAAAATAGCAATTGAATCAATGTATTTGTTCATTCACGACCGATAATCGTTCGTATGCGAACACTTCTAAATCAGTAATACGGTTAGGCATGTGATGTATATTTTTGATGAATTGTTGCACAAGCCATCGAAGCTTCCTTACTTCACTGGTTTTGTATGCTTTGCAGGTAAAATTAATATTGCCGGAATCGTATTAACGGTAGTGTATAATCAAAATTTATATGTCAATTGTAATCTGCCGTTATACAAAACCGGCCATACCCAACCGGAAGCTTCAATCAACGGGTCACGTTTTCTGTCCACAACTATATTAAATGCTGGCCCAAGCTCTAAGTCTAATCCTAATCTTTCCGTAATAGAAACTGTCCTGCCAATATTTAAACCTAAGGATGCTATTTCCCATCTGTCATTACTTTGTCCCTGCTCCCAATACATTAGTTGCTGATTGAAGTACCATCCGCCAATATTCTGTTTTGTTAGCTGTCCGAAATGTAAGGTATGCTCAATCTGGATATTAAAATGATTTTCATTTTCCAATGGAGGTAAATTTAAATGACTTCCCACGCTTAATCCTGCTTTCAACTTATCTGTATAAAAGTAATTCAGGCCAATGTTGAATCCTTGGTAATATCCGTATCCAGTTTTCGTTTCAAATCTGTTTTGATTTTTTTGTCCGAAGGCAGTATGGGAAATCAGGACAGTAAATAATATCAAAAATTTAATTGTTCCTTTCATTATCGGTTTCTTGAGTTTTTGCATGTATTATTAATGTTCATAACTGGCATTCTCATTCTATGTGAACCTATTGTGCCTATACCGGATAAGTCGGTATAAGTTGTGGTTTAGACTTATCATTATTTGTGCTCTTAAAAAATGATCCCCATCAATTAGTAGAAGAAGCATCTTCCTTGTGCTATTTAATCCTGGTAAAATGATTACTTAATGCTCCTCTGCGGATTAAGTCATTGATTTT
>JBNJFN010000268.1:0-4968 GCA_051746885.1 Bacteroidota bacterium
GACCAAAGACCTGATGACCGCTTTTTACAGGCATCTTTTAGCAGGAAACAGCTACCCGCAGGCCCTCAGGCTGGCCAAGCTCGATGCCATCGAACAAGGTGTCGTGCCTTTGGACTGGGCGGGGGTTGTGCTGACGGGGAGTTAATCACAAAGGGGCAATAGTGATTTATTTGGTCATGAAAAAGATGATTCGTTTAGAAGCTCAGTTTCTACAATTTATCAGACTTTCGAAGGACAAGATTTACATCCAAGCATCTAGGAAAAAGCAGCGAATTTATTGTACTTTATTACAAAGAATCATTCATTTTCTGATGGTAATAAAAGGAAACGAGTACAGCTTGCGCCGATTTTCCATCGGGGTACGGTTCTTAGTGGAGGGAAGGATTTTATTCCTCCTGACCTAACCGGAAAATACTTGTTTTAGATGAGGACGGAAATGAAATGAAACGAATCAAATTGAATGAACGTATACATTCAATGACCTGGAGGGGGGGGGATAAAAATGAGCTATTCGTAACCACAAGCACCTCATTTTATAGGATCAAATTATAGTAAGTAGAATATAAAATTGACAAATAAGGAAAACACAGTAGAGATTTTAGTTTTTATCTTGATGCACATATATCATGTGTCAATGATGCAACCACAACAATGTCTATACAAAATAGGCGAAACAATAGTAACCTCATGGGGTGCAGCCCGCTTCAAATACACCTCGGTTTGATTAGTTTATGCTCCGCAATCGCCAACTTTGCATACACTGAACGCCGCTGTAGCGACGCGGGGTCGCTCTATACAATTGTTTTACAAGGCAATGACCCTGTTTGCCGGATGAGTTTCCATTCGTTATGAAACCGGTAAAAGCGTTGATTCCGTGCCCGCTTTTCACTTCAAATCCAAGGCATACCTGAAGTCCGTAAGCAGGTCTTATTATAATAAACAAGACGATTCTATGAGGATTTTTATCTTAATGTTGTCCTTTCTTTTTTTTCTGGGGACAGATGCACAAAATACGATTAAGTTTAAGCACCTGACCTCCAAAGAGGGATTGGTGCAAAACAATGTTCACGCGATACTGCAGGATTCGGAGGGTTTTATGTGGTTTGGAACCCGCGATGGACTGAATCGTTTTGATGGCTATAATTTCAGGTTGTTTCAAAATGATCCTGATGATAGCCTCTCAATTAGCAATAATTATGTACGCAGTCTCTGCGAAGACCAGGAAGGGTATATATGGGTAGGAACGGCAGGAGGTGGTTTAGACCGGTTTAATCCGGAGACGGAGCAATTCAAAAGTTTTAATTCCTTGCCGGAGACTGAAACCCGGGTTCCCGACTTATTTGTTAACTCAATAGTTGAAGATTTAGAAGGGAACTTATGGATAGCTACAGGAGGAGGGCTGGCGATATTGAATAAGTCCAGGACCCGCTTTACCACTTTTAAACATGATCCGGAGGATGCCCAAAGCATCACACATGACAATATAAGGGCTTTGATGGAAGATAGTGAAGGAAATATCTGGGTCGGGTTTTGGTCGGTAAAAGGGTTTAATAAATATGATAGAGAAACCGGTGAATTTGAAATTTATAGTCATGGTTCCTTAAGCGGGAATTCGGGCTTATCTGAATTTGTCCGGGCATTTCATGAGAGTGAAAACGGTTATATTTATCTTGGAACAGTTGGCGGCGGCATGAGTCGTTACAATCCTGAAAATGGGGCCTTTACCAACTACAAGCATGATCCTGACAATCCCAATTCAATCAGCCATAACGTAGTATCTGCTTTCACAGAAGATGAGAGGGGAAATATTTGGGTAGGGACCGAGAATGGTGGCCTGTGCCTGTTCGATCCGGTAAAGGAGACTTTTACTAGGATGTATCAGGATGACATCGACGATGAAAGTATTAACAATAATTCCATCTACTCCCTTTACAAAGATCCCGAAGGAAATATTTGGGCAGGAACGTATACAGGCGGAGTAAATGTGTTTTTTGAAAACTATAATGCGTTTGATCATTACAGAAAACAAAGCAATGAAAGCAGCCTGAGTCATAATAATGTTTTGAGTTTTGAAGAGGATCATCTGGGCAACGTCTGGATTGGTACAGATGGAGGTGGTCTCAATTTATTTGATGTTGAAGGTGGCACATTTAAAGAATTCAGCCATGATAGAGATAATTCTGGTTCCATTAGTTCTGATTATGTTGTAAGTCTGTTCCAGGATTCCCGGCTCAATCTTTGGGCCGGGACATGGAGAGGGGGGCTGAATTTATATAATTTTAAGGATAAGTCATTCAACAGATTCTCCGAAACCAATGATCCCGGTATAAACCCCGACCGGGTTTGGGTCACTTATGAAGACCATCTGGGGAAATTTTGGATCGGTACTTTTTATGATGGTCTCTATCAATATGATTTTGAGTCGGGAGATTTTTTACATTTTGAAACGGATGTAACAGATACCACATCCATAAGCAGCCAGGATATTACTGTCATCATTGAAGATAAATACAACCGGCTTTGGGTGGGTACCGATCAATCGGGTTTAAATCTTTACAATAGGGAAGATCAAACATTTCAGCGGTTCAAAAGTGATAAAGGAAATGTCTGTGGATTAAGTGACAATAATATTTTTAGTGCTTTCAAAGACCACAAAGGAGACCTTTGGTTTGGCACAAATATAGGCCTGAACCTTTTAAATGCAGACAGCCTGACGTTCAAAGAATTCCGGGCATCTGATGGCATAGGGAACGATATGATTGCTGGAATTCAGGAAGATAATGATCATAATCTTTGGATCAGCAGCAATAATGGTCTTACAAGGTTTAATCCGCAAAGCGGGGATTCAAGAATTTTCACCGAGGCACACGGGCTTCAGGATGTAGAATTTAAAAGGGGGGCCTCCTTTAAAGACAGCAATGGGTTTTTGTATTTTGGGGGCATTAACGGATTCAACAGGTTTCATCCTGACAGCATTCATATTGAGCATGCTGATATACCTGTAAAAATAGTCGATTTACGAGTCAACAATCGTTCTGTTGAAATTGGAGCAGGCGATTCGTTGTTAAGCAAGTCAGTCACAGCATTGGATGAAATTGAAATACCCTGGAACCATACGGTTTTTTCGTTGCATTACATTGCGTTGAATTACAACTTTTCGGATGAAACAGAATATGCCTATATGCTTGAGAATTTCGATGATGACTGGCACTATGTGGGCAAAAGCAGAATAGCTACATACACCAACCTTTACCCCGGAGAGTACATTTTTAAAGTAAAATCCAGGATTGATGGAGAATGGGAAAAGGAACAAGCACTTTTAAATATTGTAATACCTCCACCATTCTGGCAGCAATTATGGTTTTTAATTTTGATGGGGATATTGGTGATAGCTGCTTTAGTTGGCTTCTTTTACTGGCGTTTACGAAGTATTCGCAGGAAAAATCAGAAACTTTCCGCTTTGGTCGATGAGCGTACTTCTCAGATAACAAAGAAAAATGCCACTTTGAAGGAACAGAAACAAAAGCTTTCACAAGTCAATAAAGAGTTGAAGGAACGACAGCGGCAAATTGAATCACAGACCAGACAGTTGATGGAACACCGGTCTAAGCTGGAACAGGCCAATGCCACGAAGGATAAATTCTTCTCCATTATTGCCCATGATCTCAGAAATCCTTTTAATTCCATCCTGGGATTTTCCGATTTATTGCTTCTAAATATCAGGGAGTATAGTGCAGATGAAATTGAAGAGCAGATAAAACTAATTCGCCTGACTGCTGAACAAACCTATAATTTATTTGAGGACCTGTTATTATGGGCCAATACACAATCGGAGCATTTAGCTGCTGATCTTCAAAACCTGGATGTTAACAAAGTTTGTGCTGAAGTTGTACAATTAATGCAAAATCAAGGACAAAGGAAAGGCATCAGGATCTATTTTTCAGAACAGGAACAAATTACCGTAAGAGCTGATTTCTTTATGCTTAAGACAGTAATCAGAAACCTTCTTTCTAATGCAGTTAAATTCACCGGTAATGAAGGACAGATAGGAGTTAGGGTTGAAAGAAACCATGACAAAGCCATTATTACCGTCTCGGATAATGGTGTCGGGATCAAAAAAGAGAGCCAACAAAAGCTTTGGGAAGTTATTGATAAATCATCCAGCGATGGGACCGATAATGAAAAAGGAAGCGGCCTGGGGTTGTTATTATGCAAAGAATTTGTAGAAGATCAGGGAGGCGATATTTGGGTGGAGAGTGAACCCGGCAAAGGGAGTGATTTTAAATTTAGCCTGCCTTTGGGTGAATCTTCAGAAGGGGTTTCACCTGAATAATCGGGAGCCAATTCTTTTTTACGACTGACCGGGCAAAACACAAATTGTTGCCCTGCGGGCTTGTTGCTAGCGCAATTTTGGCATTTCAGATCCGGTTTTGTTAACCCGGATTAGTGTTTGTCTATAAAGTCCAATTTCTTCCCCGATGGATCGGATTAAACTGTTACACCACTTTTGAAAACGCTCATTTACGAAAGTAAAATCCCTGATTTTCAAAAGTGGCAAGCTTTGCTCTGCTGAAGCTATGCGAAAGCGATGCCCCGAACTTGAACTTTAGAGATCAAACACCCTGACTTTCTGAACAGACACATGATTACAAACATGCTTTGTCCAATTTATAGACGGGCACTATTTAGATGGCAAAAGGGATTTTTTCGAATACCAGGAAACCTCAAAAATTCGTACATTTGATAAAAACCGGATGTCATGGAATCACTACGAATTGATGTCATCAATCCCAAAGCCGAACGATTAATAAAAGACTTGGCCGATATGGATTTAATCACGATGACCTAAATTATGAATCAATAATTCGTTAAACATTACAAACCATAAACACACACAATTTTGAAAACAACAATTTTACTGGTCAGCGCCCTTTTCTTTAGTCTTATGCTACACGCTCAAACACCAGA
>JBNJFN010000269.1:0-4955 GCA_051746885.1 Bacteroidota bacterium
TCAGCACCATGCCGGAGTTCACCAACTGGGTAGTTGATAGTGATAAAGTGGTGAGTTTTTAAATTAATTATTTAATCATAAGAAGGACGCATAAAAACTTATGCGTCCTTCTATGTTTGTAATCGTCCTCACTTTTGATCCCAAAAATAGGAATTACAAAGTTTGAATCAAATACGAGTTTTAACATATTAAATAGACCTTTAACCATTATGAAAAAATCAATCCTTATTTTAATGCTCATAGCTGTTTCCCTGATTACAGATGGACAGGAAAACAAGAACTATCAATTCATTGCAGGAGCCAGGATAAACCCTTTGGTGATATATGACTTCGAGGGTAACCGATCGGAAACGGTACGGCTGCATGGAGAAATCGGTTTGATGTTGAACAGGAAGTGGTATTTCTCAGCCGGATATACCCCTTTTATGAACAGTGTTTATACATTTAATGAATACTGGTTCATTGGGATGGAAAAAAAGGTGCCTGTTTCCTTTGTAGCTTCCACCGAATGGATGCCCGACAGAGATAAGTTTATTCTACAGGGTGGCCCGAACATTAAACTTAAAGGCGGTAATATTTTTGCTTTCCTTTTCACCCCTGCAAACAAGCTTGATTGGGGATTAAAAGTAGGTGCATTTATTCCGCTTAATGTGGTTTTAAAAGAAAAATGACTATTTTAAGATCAGAATATTACATACCAAAGATGGATTGTCCGTCAGAAGAAAACATGATACGCTTGAAACTTGACTGATTATCGGTTATTCAAAAACTCGAATTCGATAATGGAGTGTCTTATACCCTTCAATCATTCCGGATATTTCAGCCTTTCATGGTTAAAAACCCCAATCAGTATTTCTCTTTTCCAGCATAACTTAAAGAAGTAGGGAAAAGGTAGGGAGATGGGTAAAATCTCACCAATTTTTTAGAATAAATTATTTAACTGTTTGAATATCCCCTGATTGCAGTTCTTAGTGGTCATATATATTTAATTTCTGTATTTTCAAAACCTACTCAAATCCATTTAAGGAAGTGGTTCAAATACCTAAGTACTGTCTTATAAAAAACAACATGAAGAACGCGCGCAATGAATAGAAATGCACTGATTACAAATATGATGACTAAATATTTTTTTGAACTGGCACTCATACGGTGATATGTTGTGGTATTGGTTTAATTTTTTATGATGACTCCTGTAACCCGAACTTGTTTCAGTCCTCCAGAAACAGATCCACCTTCACATTGCTGTTGACCCGGAAGGATATGTCTTCAAACTTCGGAGGAATACTTTTCTCATTGTTTTTCCAGGATAGTGTCCAGGGTTCTTTGGGAATGATCAGAAAACGATCGAGTTTCCCGTTGTGGTTTTCATCCTGGTAACAACGTAATCCATACGTTCCGGATTTGACATTCTCAATGGCAAAATCCACACTTGATTTTCCTTCTTCAATTTGAATTACCTTTTGTCTGATGCCCTCATACGGTTTGTGAAAGGAGTCTTTATCCAGAAGAAAAAGACGGATTACCGCTTCCTTTTTATCTGAATCTTTTTGAATATTATGAATGGTCCCACGGATGGTGTGTTTACCTGTGTGTTGGCCCGGATTGTTATTGCCCGTGAACAAAAGAAGCAGGGCCAACCCTGTGAATATTTTAACCCTTTGATTTCTTAAAAGTTTTCTTTTCATGATCATTATACAACGAGTTTTTAGTTTCCAATTTGTTGGCTGTAATTTTTACCAAAATTTTAACTGATCGGTCATCAGACCGAAACGCAATACACTGATGTTCCTGTTGAAATAGATGTTGTAATAATCCTGCCCATAGTAATATTGAACAAATACCGACATATCCTCGGCTATCCGGGGGTGATAGGAAAAGGTATATTTGAAGTTTAACCTCTTTTTCACATTTGTATGGCTGGCACCACCCATCTCACCAAATATCCAGCCTGCCTGGGCCGTTTGTCTTATCCGGTGTTTCTTGGATTTTAATCTTTTTTTATCGCTCTTATCCGCATAAGGGCTTAATTGATGAATCATTTGAAATTCAAAGTTTACCCTGAAGGACCCGTATTTTTTCTTCTGTAATATCCATCAGAAATCGTATTTCAGTTTAAAATAAACCATGTCGTTCTGGTTGAACTGTCCAAAGCGGCCTTCGGTACCTGTAAAAAGATTGGCCCCGGTAATCAGGTTCACCCCGCTTCCCACTTCATAGGTAGCTTTTGGCCGGATAAGGGCATCCTCATGTTTGAATCCGTAATACATGAAAAATTCCAGTGTAAGTTTGTCTCTGAAAAAATCATCCCTGGCCAGGAAAGTCATCGTATTTTCAAACTCATCCTGCCGGATGGGGTCTTCATAATCCAGTATAGTTTCCTGGATGAACTGGGTGCTGAAGTTCACCCCGCCAATGATGAAATCAAGGCCAACCAGGTAATGGGCGTAATCTTTCGTTACCAGTCCATCTTCGTTCGACAGGCTCGTTACAGGAAAGTATTTGTCATCATAAAACGCACCCTCACCGCGCAATACAGCTCCACCTATGTCCGTGCTAAAGCTCCCCCCGGCAAGTGATATTCTGTGATGCTGCGGGCGGAGGACCAGAGAATCCGGCATACGGGTTTGTGAGTTTATATTATAACGATCCATGTGCATGGCCGGATCGTCATTCCACATGTAACCCCCCATCAATTCCATATCCAATGCAGAGGACAGAAGTGAATACTTGAAAAAGACCTCGCTGTTCTCAATGCTGGCCTTTACGTCTTTCTGCGATTTATCAATATTTGCATAATCAGGGAACATTGATGGGAACCAGATGGATTCCCTGTCCGGGTATTGCGTGGGAACAAATTCAGGAGCCCACACAAGCTCAAATGTGTGGTTACCTATATAATAATCGGCCTTCAGGGAAGTGATGCCTACCCGGATTTCTTCGAAATCGGGAAGCAGAAACTCTCGCAGATTTTTTGGGGAAACCACGTCGGTGATAAATACTCCGTCAGCCTGGCCCCAGATGATCTGCTGCTTTCCAAGACGGATATCCATGGATTGAGAATACAGATCGATGTATGCCTCTCTTAATCCATAATCAAGCCTGTCATTCACGTAATGATATACATAGGGATTCACCTTAAACCCCATATCCATTCCTGTTTTCTCGATATCCAGATCCAGCGTGTTTTGAATAATGGAAAAGTTTCCTTGTTCATCCGTAAGAGCGCCGGTATAATTGCGTACATACCCATGAATCTCCGGATCCTGGGAATAAACCCCCTGGGCAACTGTTACAAGTAGGGCTATTGCTGTTATTTTTTTTAGTAAATTCATATTTTTTTTCTTTTGACAGTTATTTAATGTGTTACAAGGCTCTTCCAGGGTAGTCACTCCACCCTGGAAGAGCTATAAATTTTCAATTACAGTCCTCTCGACATCATGCGTTCCGTGAAATAGGCATCGCGTATTCCTGTATTGATCTCTACATCCTTATATTCCATAATGGTTTTGTGATCCTTCTGATCGTTTTTCATCACCGAATGCAGGATGGTCCAAAAATCCTGTATCTGATCGTATTCTTTAACCTGAAGTGTTTTCAAAAACTCACCGTCATCGTCATAGAACTCCTTTTTCAATCCGATCCACTTGTCTTTAATGACCCAGGAGACGGTTTTGGAGTACATGTATCCGGATTCCTTCGGGGTGCTTTCCACCACATAGCATTCTTCACCGTTCAGCGTTTCCGTCCTTAACAGTTCGTGGGAGTCTTCGTTGGGATGCCGTTCACCCAGATCATCATATGTGAAATCAGAGCCCATAAAGTAATCATCCTTGTTCTCACTGGATATTCGTTTCACTTTTTGCAGAGCCGGGAGATAGATCCACTGATCGTCGTCTTTCGAAGGATCATCATAGCTCCAGTTCATAAATGATGTATTGCGTACATCAGCAGGAGACAGGAAGAACATGATTTTTTTCTCCTCTTCTCCATAATCTTTGTAGAATTGTCTCAGTTCACGCACCCGTTGATCACCCCGGGAACTTATCAGGGTCATTGTTAGATCTCCTTTCCGGTCGTCGCCTTCGTCCCGGTAATACACTTTCTCCATGATTTCTTTTCCTGTTAGATCTTGTGCGTTCAGTATGCCCGGAACCATCCAGAGCATCAGAACCATTGCTGTTATAAGACTTCTTTTTGTTTTCATAACTGATTGTTTTTAATATTTATATTCACTTTTGATTTATTTGAATTTCTTTTTCCAGTACAGCAGAATAAGCATGATCGTCATGGTTCCCAGGAAGCTGGTAAACATGTTGAACGATACAAGAGCCCCCAATGCCCGGTTTGGTGGAAATACCGAGAAGGTAAGCACCAGGAAACCGGCTATCACGACAACGGCGTTGAAAAATATGGCCCGCCCGGAGTGATTGATCGTATGGACAGCCACCTCAAATTTGCTTGTATACTTCTTCAGGTTGATCTTATACCGTTCAATAAAGTGCACGGCATAGTCAATACCGATACCTACTGCAATTGAAGCCAGCAGGGCAGTAGTGGTGCTCAATGGAATGTTCAGCACGCCCATAACCCCAAAGCTCAGCAGAGCAGTAATGGTTATAGGAACAGCCCCAATTAGTCCGATAGATAGCTGTCTGAACATAAGAGCAAGAAGTATCACAATTAACACCAGCGAAAGCATCAGGCTCTTGATCTGGCCTTCCAGAATCAGGTCGGTAAATACCAGCGATTTGTATCCGGAACCGGCGAAATCAATTTTCACGTCCAGCTCCTGAAAATCATCCTGAAATTCTTCTATCCGGCTGATGGCTGCCTTCAGCGATTTCGAATCATCTTCCTTAAGCTGATACTTGAGGTTGGCCTTATTGTAATCGTAATTGACCTCCTTCCAAAGGTTGTCCGGGTCGCCCGACATTTCATAAAGAAGCAGATATTGG
>JBNJFN010000270.1:0-4920 GCA_051746885.1 Bacteroidota bacterium
CCAAACCAATATGGTCAGCCACATAATCAATATGATCCACCACATCTTTCACTGAAGCCAGCTCTTTGGGATACTTTTCCTGTAAGGCATGCCATTCATCCCGGGCTTGGGCCATTCTTTCATCACTCAGCCCTTCGAAATTGTTGTATTTTTTCCGAAGGGCTTTCGTAGCTGAATCTCTGGCCGGATCAGGCTCGGGTTTTATGAGATACTCGTTGAAAAGACAGATCTGAATCACCCCGTTATTTTTTTCCAAAGCTGTCAGCATGGAATCGGAAAGGTTCCGGGGATGGTCCCTTAAAGCTCTGACGCAGGAATGTGAAGCCATAACCGGAGCCCGGGACTGATCAATCACATCAAAGAATGCATTGTCTGAAATGTGTGATACATCAACGATCATTCCCAGTTTATTCATTCTTTGAACCACTTTATCACCAAAATCACTCAGACCGCTATGTTCGGCACCATCCGGATCGGTTGATGAATCGCAGATATCATTGTTACTGCTGTGACAAAGGGTGATATAACGGGCCCCCATCTGATAATACCTGTTCACGTAAGAAAGATCTTTCCCTATGGGGAAACCGTTTTCTATACCGATATAAATGGCTCTTTTCCCTTCATCCTCTATATCATAGGCATCTTCCGGATTGGTGGCAAGTGCTGCCATTTCAGGATATTGCTGCATAGCGTTCTTAATTCCAGAAAACAACTCCCCTGCCCTTTTTCTCGCGTCTTTGTAACCCCCGGGAGTTCGTTCTTTCTGATCGGTAAAAACCGCAAAAAAAGCAGCATCAAGATTTCCCTCCTTCATACGGGGGAAATCCACCTGTGTATGACTGGAGTCATACGAATGTTTTTTACCGATCTCGAAATCAGGGTCCGATAGATTTAAAGGAGTGTCGTTGTGGGTGTCAATGGTAAGTATCTGCTGATGTATTTGATCTGCGTTTTCTCTACTGGTATTGTCGTTGCTTTGCTTACAACTTAGAGTAAATACCAATAAAAAAATGACTGGAGTAAATCGTTTCAGATAATTCATGAGCAATAAATATTATTAAGCAGTATATTCAGTGTCTGTCTCCTTCCTCATCAATCAATGGAACGAACCTTACACCGGATATTTCTTTCCTTTCAATTTTTCCATTTTCTTTTTCAAGCAGGACAAGATTCTGAAAAATCTGACCACCTACAGGGATAATTAGCCTTCCACCTTCTGCCAGTTGTTCTTTCAATGGCGGAGGCACATCCGAGGGCGAAGCTGTGACAATAATGCCATCAAATGGCGCATATTCTTCCCATCCTTTATAGCCGTCACCAATTTTGATCTGTACATTACTGTACCCTTGCTCCCCCAGCGTTTTTCTTGCACGCTCTGCCAGTTCTTTGACTATTTCTATTGAATACACGTTCGGTGTGATCTCGGATAGCACAGCAGCTTGATATCCGGAACCTGTACCTACTTCCAGTACTTTATCTCCCTTCTCAAGATTAAGGTAATCCGTCATCAGGGCTACGATATAGGGCTGAGAAATGGTTTGTTCATATCCTATCGGCAGAGGACGATCAGAATAGGCAAGATGCCTTTGATCTTCAGGCATAAATTCATGACGTTTCACTGAACGCATGGCCTGTAAAACCTGGGAATCCTTGATTCCCCTTTTTTTTATCTGTTCTTCAACCATCTTGTTCCTCTGTCGGGCATAATTTTGAGCGCCCACACCAATGGGAAATAAGAGGGTTAAAATTAGGATTTGAATAATTATTCGTTTCATGGCATGGAATTTACATACTTAACGAATATAACGATTTATTCTTATACAGTCAACTGGTCAACTAAAAAAAAATTAATTATTTCAAAGCATTGTATAAAACTTCCACCGGATGCCATGCCTTGCGGGAGGTACCATCCATTATCTGGTGCCGGCAGCTTGTGCCTGGGGCAGCAATAATAGTTTTCTGATCAGCCGCTCTCACGGCTGGAAACAAAACCAGCTCCCCTATTTTCATGGATATGTCATAATGTTCCTTTTCATAGCCGAAAGAGCCGGCCATTCCGCAGCAACCGGATGGAATCTCTTCAACATGATGGTTTTCAGGAAATGACAGGATGAAACGCGTGGGGTCAGTGGAAGCTACTGCTTTTTGCTGGCAATGACCGTGCAATAAAACTTCGGTTTTTTCTTCAGAAAACTGGTTTTTCTGAATATTGCCCTTTTCCATCTCACGAGCCAGGAATTCATCAATCATATAGGCATGCATGGCAAGCTCGCGGGAAATTTCCTTATTTTCGGAGGACGCCAGATCCGGATATTCATCGCGGAAGGCCAAAATTGCCGAAGGCTCTATTCCTATAAGAGGGGTGTCTTCTGTGATCATATCCTTTAAAAGCCTGACGTTCCGGTTGACAATTTTTTTTGCCTTTCTTACGAGTCCTTTTGACAGGTAAGCACGGCCACTTTCCAGATGGCTGGGGATGATCACCTCATAGCCCAAACGGCTGAGCAGTTGTATCGTCTTGATGCCGATATCGGTGTCATTGAAATTGGTAAATTCGTCGTTAAACAAATAGACTTTCCCGTTTCCAGGGGATTGGTCATGTAATTCTTTCACATACCGTTTCATCCACTGCTTCAGGGTCCGTTTTTGCAACAGGGGCATGCTGCGTTTTGTTGCAAATCCCAGGGTTCTGTTTATTAAACCTGAAGCCATCCGGTTTTTCATGAAAAAATTATACAATTCCGGCCAGAGCGAACCCAACCGGTTTAATCGGGTGATATTGGCAATCATCCGGGTTCTTAAGGGAATACCATTGGCGTCGTAATAGTGCTGAAGGAATTCAGCTTTGAGCCTGGCAACATCCACATTGGAAGGGCATTCTGTTTTACAAGCCTTACAGGAAAGACAAAGGTCCATTACCTGATAGATCTCTTTGTGGTTAAACCGGTTTTTCTTTTGGGAATAGGTCAAAAATTCCCTTAGAATATTAGCCCTTGCCCTTGTGACGTCATTTTCATTTCTGGTAGCCATATAACTGGGACACATGGTTCCGCCGGTCAGTTCAGTTTTCCGGCAATCCCCGCTCCCATTGCATTTTTCAGTAGCCCTCAAAATTCCACCTGTATCTGAAAAATCAAATACAGTGGGAATATCAGGAATTTTCAGGCCTGGCTGAAATCTAAGGCTTTCATTCATTGAAGGTACATCCACGATCTTACCGGGATTAAAAATTTCTCCCGGATCCCATGCATGTTTAACTTCTTTTAGCAATTCATAATTCTTTTCACCCAGAATAATGGGAATGAATTCCCCCCGTAGCCTGCCATCTCCATGCTCTCCGCTAAGGGAGCCATTGTATTTCTTTACCAGATGGGCGATTTCCCGGCCAATGATTCGGAACATTTCCACATCCTTCGGGTCCTTTAGGTTCAAAATGGGGCGAAGATGCAGTTCTCCGGAACCGATGTGGGCATAGAACACACAATCGAGGTTATAATGGTTGAGTATTTTCTGGAAATCTGCCATATAATCAGGTAAAACCTCTACATTCACAGCCGTATCCTCAATAATCGAAACAGGTTTGGCATCTCCTTTCATATTGGAGAGTATTCCCAGCCCCGCTTTTCTCAGGTTCCACACTTTACTTGCTTCGGGTTCGTGGATCAGGGGATAATAATATCCGTAGCCGGCCTTTTTGAAATCCTTTACCATCTCATCATGAATTTTCTCTATTTCCTCCCTGGAATTCCTGGCAAATTCAATGATCAATATGGCCCCGGGCTCTCCTTTTACAAATTCCCTGTTCTTTTGCTGATCTCTGTTGTTTTTGGTCAGCTCCAGAACATGATAATCCATCATTTCTACTGTACCCGGATTATGATTCAGCGCTATAAGATTAGCTTTGAAGGCCTCTTCCTTGGTTTTAAAATGTGCAGCCGTAACCCCCTTATATTTGGGGGGCAGTGGAACCAGGTTTAATTTTATTTCAGTGATGAACATCAGGGTTCCTTCTGATCCGCAGATTAGCTTACTGAAGTTAAACCGATGCCGGGATTGTTCGGAATATACTTCGGAATTCAGCAGCAGATCTATGGAATATCCTGTATTTCGGCGGTAAATGGATTTATCCGGGTATTCCTGCTCTATTTCCTGCTGGTTTTCAGGATTATTTAAGATTTCATGTATACGCTGATAGATCTTTGACTCCAGGGAATTACCTTCCAACTTATCCCGGAACTCCTCACGGCTGAGCGGACCGAATTCCGCTTCAGAACCATCGCTCAAAAATCCTTTCACAGAGATGACATGGTGCCTGGTAGTGCCATAAAGAATTGAATGGGCACCACATGCATTGTTTCCAACCATCCCACCGATCATACAACGGTTGGCCGTGGAGGTTTCCGGACCAAAAAGCAATCCGTAATCTTTAAGGAAAAGGTTCAGCTCGTCGAGTATGACACCAGGCTGTACCCTTACCCATTGTTCCTCTGGATTGACTTCCAGTATGTTGGTCATATAGCGGGAGACATCAACCACAATGCCGGGCCCGACGACCTGACCGGCGAGAGAAGTACCGGCTGTTCTTGGAATCAATGAAGTTTCAGTCTTTTGAGCGATAAAAATCAGCTCCCTGATATCCTCTTTGTCTTTAGGTAATGCAACAGCAACTGGTATTTCACGATAGGCAGAGGCATCGGTGGCATAAAGCAGCCGTGTCTTTTTGTCGGTGCAAAAATCCCCTTTCAGGTGGTTTTTGTATTCCTGTAGTTTATCATCCATGAGGTAGCTATTTTTAAATCGGGCAGACAAAATTAATAAGAAAACGCTCAAATCATTTCAAATTGGGAATGAAAACTCCCGTAAAATTTCCTGGCAAAATAAATAAATTATAATTATATATAATTCACAGATACAACGAAT
>JBNJFN010000271.1:0-4919 GCA_051746885.1 Bacteroidota bacterium
CTCGCGATGGACACCCTTGCTTTCGGCTAATGGTTGGCGACTATAAACCCCCATCGTGGACTTGCACCACTTAGCTATTTACCATGCACGGCACACCAGCAAAAGCCTGCAAGTAAAAACTTACAGGCTTTTTTATATGCACAGGGGTGCAAAAAACGCCAAAAATACCATTCGGTTGAAGACTCGTTGCGCGATGCTATAATAGGCTCAAAAGGTTTCTTGGCAATATTATTGCGCGCAAAGGGAACTTGCCATATCTCCCCAGGTGTGGGTGAAATCCCCTAAGTCATATTCTACAAGATCTGAACCATTAGAATAGACTTCAATAATTTTATTGCCATCTGTATCGGACATCAATAATTTATTTGTCCCGGGTAAAGTTGCAAGACCTGTAATTTTTCCCGGAATGCTAACTTCACTAGAAACCGCAAAACCTTGATCAATATTCATCCAATAAAGCCTGGAAGTGCTGGTTGTAAACATATACAGATCCCCATCCGGAACAAAAGTAAGGTCAGCTCCCTGAATGTCCACACCTGTATCCCCAATCACATTTAATTCTCCTGTATCCCAATTAATGGTATATAATATGTCGGTATCTTTACTAATCACATAAATTTCTCCCCCGGGGGAAACAGCTACCTGAATAATGCCACCCGGATAATCCTGTATCTGTCCCGTTTCAGTAAATACGCCTGAAGATACATCATATTCACCCAGGTATCCTTCCTCTTCGTCAATGACATACACAATCGATCCATCGGGGGATGTGCCAATATGATTGACAAGGTCAAAATGATCCGGAGAAAAATTATCATCTCCGGTCGCGGTACTAAAGTCGAATATTTCCGTAACCGTTGCCGTGTTATTCGCATTTAAAACGACCGTATGGAGCGTAGTATGTCCTTTATCGGTCCCTTTACCGTCTGAAAGATAAATGGCTTCCTGGCAACATTTAATCGGGTATTCAAAATACATCGCCCAGTTTCCTCTTTCCGTGAAACGATCTCCATCTCCCCAGGCTGTTTCATCCTGAAGTTCGCAATCTGGTCCCGAAGCCAAATCTGCTAACGGCACGGGCAGATCAGCAATTTTACTGGTCGCTCCATTCTCCGGATCAATGCTGAAAAGTTCATAAGGTTCTCTGGCATTCACACCATAGAGGATGCCATCGCTGCCAAAAGAAATCTGGGTGCCGCCTGCTCCGTACAATGCCCCGCCTTTGATTACTTCATAAGTTGAAACATCACCTAATTCCATGCGGAAAAATACAACCCCACCGGGTAATTCGGTGGCACTGCCATAAACCACATCAACATCACCTTCCATGCGGATATCAATATCGCCGAATGCCAATGTTTTTCCGGAATTGTCAAAGATATCAGCCAGTTTGTTTTCCATATCAACGGTACCATCCTCATTCAACGTGACCTCATAAAGATCATCAGTCCGGGTGCCAATGTAATAATACTTCCCGTTATAGAAAGTTCCGCCTGCAGCACCGCCGGATAATTCACCGGCATAAGCCTGTTCCCCTTCCAGGTCATTATAGAAAAGAGGGCTGGGACCTTGATTGTATTGACCTCCATACTTACCAAAATCAGTAAAATAGAACAGTCCATTCTCAGCATCATAGGCATTCCCATTAAAGTTATCGGTATCAAGGCCCCTTACCGGTGCCGGCATATCACTGATCATTTCCGAATAACCCGTTACTGCAATGGACCATATCCTGGCCTCCATCTCCTCCTGATCATCACTGAGGGGATGGTTGTTTTCTGTAGCCAGCAGAACCCGACATGAATTTTGATCTTCAACAACAGCATGGGCAGCGATAACCACATCATCACACCCCCACTCCTTATCAAGCTCAACTGTATAGGTATATTCTGTTATACACTCATGCTCCTTTTTGTAATCAAATTGACCTGGAATCGCATTTCCTTTTTTTGTTTGGGGCACATCCTCCGGGTTAATTGCTACATGCAGATGCGTTTCCGTTAAGCACCAACCTTCTTCGTCAATAACATATTTCACATACAGAGAACCCGCATCATTCCAGATTTGCACTTCTCCAACATCCATGTTTTGCCCGGCCATTAAATCTTTGGTAAAAGTGGTGGATGCCGACTTTGTGGTGCCTGCGAAATTGGAAACAGCAGGTAAGTCCGTTTCAGGAGTGATGTTAATCACTTCCTTTTCACATGCGACAAGAACCAGTGACATCATGATTCCAACCGCAAAAATCTTTCTAAAATTTTTCATAACACAATTGTTTTAAATTAACTATTAGTGTATAAATTTTAAAACATAAGTTACGATGATAATAATTCAAATAGCAAGGTAATTCCCCAATTTTTCAGTTACTTTCGCCATTAAATTCCTGCAGTTCATTAAGTCATTTTCAGGATGGGCCATTTAACAATAAAAGAATCATATTATGAGTACTCATAATAATGGGTACCTACCCTTTTGATTTTAGCAAGAATTCGTGGACAAAAAGAATGAAATGGCGTAAGCCTTTTTTCTCAAGAAATATTCAATTTATTAAAGATCATTTAGGTACGCATTTTTGTGATGAACCACAAAAAACAATCAGAATTCGCGTTGTTTGCACGGTTGACCTTATCAAAAGCATACATTAAATTGCAGAATGTTTTAAAGACGGATATACCGGCCACTCATCCACTATGCCATACAGCGATAACCCCATTTTTCATTTAAACAAGCCACACATGTCAAAGCACAAAGGTTTAACACTCGAAGAATATGCAGCCTATTCTCCTGATAAAAAAATACCTGCTTATTTGGAAGCCTATCGTAAGAAAAATCAGTTAGAAAAGGAGGAGATGAACATTCTGGACTGGGGATGTGGCAGGGGTCTCGATGTGCTGTGGCTAAGAGATAAAGGGTACAATGCATACGGAGTGGATATTGATAGCGAACCCATCAGCAACGGAATTGACCTGTTTAAGGCCAAAGGTTATGAAGCGTCCACGCTCAGACAGTCATCGCCTGAGGGAAAGACCGATTTTCCGGACGGTTTTTTTCATGTGGTGATTTCCAACCAGGTGTTTGAACATGTTTCCGATATTGAAGCAGTCGCCGAAGAAACAAGAAGAGTTACAAGAGAGGGCGGCACGGGATATCACATTTTCCCTTCAAGCAAACGAATCATTGAGGGGCATTTGTTTATGCCGTTTATTCATTGGTTGCCTAAAAATAAACTGCGTAAATATTTAATTGCCATCTGTGTTATGCTTAACATAGAGCCTCACTGGCCGGAATTGGATGATATGAAACTTCGGGAAAAAACAGATGCTTATTTTGAATACAGCATCAATCATACATTTTACAGAAAACCTTCGTTTTTACGAAGAAAGTTCAGGAAACATGGATTTCATGTAAGTTTCGAAACCATCAACAATCCCCGGTTAACAAATCATAAGCTATTGGGCCCGCTCACAAAATACAGATTATCAAGATCGCTGATTAATTTCGTGCTTCTCAGTTCTTTCCATGTGGAGTTGCACCTTGAAAAATTAAATGGATCATCACAATAACAATAGATCGTTAGATTTTTAGATTTTAGATTCCTGCCTACCGGCAGGCAGGTAAGACGACTCATATGTTATTGATAATATGTATTTTAATACAGACGACCCTTCGGTCTTAAACAATTGAAAAACAAACAAATATACCTATCGGGTACGACCCGCTTTGGGGTTCGATTTTCATGTATACATTCCATCTATAAACATTTGACCCACTTCGGGGTCATACCCTTTTATTTGAGGGAATTGGAGCCTGAAGGACTCCTATATTTATAGATGTTTGCAAAATATAAAATACCGACGCTGAAGGTGTCGTATGCTTTAGTTATCATTAGACATGTCTTTTTTGAATGAACAAATTTCATAAAATAAGTACGCATATTGGGGATGAAACAAAAAAACACCAGCATCCTCACCCAAATACAAGACGAGGAAACTGGTGTTTTTCAAATGATTAGCAATAAATTACTACATATCGTTACAATCTTTAATGCTTATGAAAATAGGCATCTTCAAACTTCTGCAAAGTATCTCGTAGTTTCTCAATAAATTCCAAATCAGTGGTTTGTTTCGCGTTCATCGCGTAAACCTGTAATTCGTGAAGCAGTGTAAGCCTTTTAATGTACTTTTCATACTGTTCCTCATTTGATGGGTCTGTTGGCTTGATTCGCTGATGCAGAAAATACTGGCTCACAATATCCTGAATTTTATTGGCATGATCCTCTTTATTGGTCACCCATCTGACGATCTGATTGTAATTTTTATCATCAGCGTCGGTTAACTCAATAATTTGATTCATTGATTTTTCAAGGGTCGTGATGTGTTCATCAATTTGTTGAATCCTCAACGAGTCACCATAAATTCCGCAGGGAATCTCACAGTGCCCGTACGCATCTTGCCGGGACATAAAAAACATGGCGACCAATAGCGATGAAAGAAGAATTGCTTTTGTTTTCATAATGGTAGTTTTTAATTAATAAATCAAGTTGTTATTTATTATAAATCGTTAGATTATTAGATGTTAGATTTTAGTTGTTAGAAAATTCATATAATGCTGATATCCTGTATTTTCTCTTGAAAACACCTTGATTCTAAAACACCTGAATCACAAGGTGCTATAAAAGTTCAACGGACTAATGTATTTAGGCCCGGTAAAACAATTGAGATTGCTTCACTTCGTTACCAATGACAGATTTTTGTAATATGCAAAAAATCAGATTATTAGTAGTTGGCCCCCTTTCGGGGCCCTGATTTCATTTTTGCCCAATCCCCCGAGTTTGCACCCGGGGTTATTCAAATAGGCCCCTTGCAGGGCCCCGTTGATTCTGTCATGGATGGCATTATGCCCCAAACTTTTTTGGGATA
>JBNJFN010000272.1:0-4891 GCA_051746885.1 Bacteroidota bacterium
CCACATATTATAACTAAGATGCAGAAGGATTGCCTTAATTAATTCATCGGAAGGTTGGTTTTGGAATGAGGAAAAATTCGGTTGTGCCAGCAGGGAGCCGGGAAGGCTACTTAATATTCCTGCTGCGGCTGCTTTTTTAATAAAATCTCTTCGGCTTGTCATTTTTTGATTTTTAAAATTATTCATTTTGTTCATAAGTATCAAGTTTTACATGAAATTATTTTTTCTTTTGGGGGCGTGGATTGTTAACATAACGCAAAAGTCCACCTTCCGCTGTATTGCTGTCTTTAGAATCTGCGGACGTCTGTTATCGGAACCAGGAATTTCTACAAAATTTAGTTGATCTTGAACAAAGACCTTTAAGCGTCGGAGAAACACCATATAAATGGCTTTTTTTTCTTAATTATTAAGTATATTTAACCCGTATTTGCATTATTATAAATGAATACAATCCAAAACCTATGGAGAAAGTATCAATTGTACCTCCGGAAAACATGGGCAAAAATTTTATTCCCCCGGAATATCTGCCTGAAGATAAAGATGAATACTTTCAGCGAAACAAACAGACCACACCGCCCCAATCAGGCTGGAGACATCTGAAAGTGGATGAGGTAGAAAGATTGGTCAAAAACAACAATTCTGCAGAGAATTGGGACAATTTATTGGTTACCGATGAGTTTGACACCAGTCTGATTAAAAACACAAGATTTTTCGGACTTGTCAGGATCGGACGCCTGCGAAACATCACGCTTCAGCATCACGATCTGAGAATGCCGGCCGGAATTACAAACAGTCTCATCATCTCCTGCGATATCGGCGATGATGTTGCCATTCATAACGTCCACTACCTGGCCCATTATATTATCGGGAACCAGAATATCCTGTTCAATATAGAGGAAATGCACACCACAGATCACGCAAAATTTGGCAACGGCATTCTCAAAGATGGTGAAACCGAAGATGTCCGGATCTGGCTGGATCTTATAAATGAAACCGGCTCTCGTAATGTGCTCCCATTTGACGGTATGATCACCGCTGATGCCTATCTGTGGGCAAAGTACGTTGATGACAAACCTTTGCAGGAAAATCTCAAAAAGATCACACAAAACAGCATGGACAGTGGACGGGGTTATTACGGCACCACAGGAAGCCATTGTATAATAAAACATTCCTCTATTCTGAAAGATGTCAAAATCGGTTCCCATTGTTATATAAAAGGGGCCAATAAATTAAAAAACCTGACCATCAACTCTTCTGAAGAGGAAACGACACAAATCGGAGAAGGTGTGGAACTCGTCAACGGCATCATTGGCTATGGTTGTAAAATATTCTACGGTTCAAAGGCCGTAAGATTTATTGTTGGTAATAATTCAAGCCTGAAATACGGAGCCAGATTAATTCACTCGTTTCTAGGCGACAATTCTACCATTTCCTGTTGTGAAGTCCTGAACAACCTGATTTTTCCGACTCACGAGCAGCATCACAACAATTCTTTTCTCATTGCCTCAGTCGTTATGGGTCAAAGCAATATGGCAGCTGGGGCAACCATTGGCTCCAATCACAACAGCCGGGCCAATGATAGTGAGATACAGGCTGGACGAGGATTCTGGCCGGGGCTGTGTACAAGTGTCAAGCATCCTTGCCGTTTTGCATCATTTGTGCTGCTGTCAAAAGCCGACTATCCGGCAGAACTTGATATACCTCTCCCCTTTTCGCTGCTTAACAACAATGTATCTAAGGATCGCCTGGAAGTGATGCCCGCATTCTGGTGGATGTATAATATGTATGCCCTGGCCCGCAATTCCTCTAAATTCCGGAAGCGGGACAAACGGATGAAAAAAGTTCAGAAAATTGAATTTGACGCCCTGGCCCCTGATACAGTTGAGGAGATATTCCATGCCCGCAAGTTACTGGAAATCTGGACCGCAAAAGCCAGCTTACAGCAAAGTAACCATTCAGCAAAAGAGAAAGATGACGATGAACTGGCTGATTTGGGACAGGAGCTTTTATCGGGCAAAGAAGAATCAACCAGGGACCTCGAAGTGTTGGGTGAGCATATGGAAAAATCCAGACGGAAAGTAGTGATTTTAAAACCCCGGAAAGCTTATCATGCCTATGGGGATATGTTGCATTACTATGCCGTGGGGCATCTGATGGCATACATGAGTTCACATCCGCAGGCTACTTTCTCAACCATGCGTGAAGATCTAAAAGGAGAACGACAGCGGGAGTGGGTTAATCTTGGCGGACAGATCATGCAAAAGGATGATGTGGATCAGCTACGGTCTGATATTGGTTCAGGTAAATTAAAAACCTGGAAAGATATCCACAACAGGTATGATGCGCTTTGGGAGAAATATTCCCTGGACAAACAAAAACATGCATTTGCCACCCTTTGTAACTTATACGGAACAGCAAATCTCTCAGAAGAAGAATGGATGTCAGCGCTGAATAAGGCAGTGGAGCTTCAGGACTATGTCTGTGACCAGGTGTATCGAACAAGAAAAAAGGATCACGACGATCCATTCAGGCAGTCAACCTATCGAAATACGGATGAAATGACCGCTGCCCTCGGAACCATTGATGATAACAGCTTTATTACGCAGGTAAGGCAGGAAACGGAAGATTTTAAAAAACACGTAGAAGATATGAAGCATTTATAAAATAACCTGCCTGGCCAAAGGCAGGGAAATTACAAATTTCAAATAAGTTCCAATTGTCTGTTTAAGATAAAATTCTAAACTCTAATTTCTAAATTCTAAATAATTTCAAAATTACAAATTCAAATGATCAAAACATCCGTAGCTGATATCTATGTTTGGAATTTTGATTTTGGTAATTGAGATTTTTTTGTTATCCGTCAAAAGCCGGACAAGTTTTGGAATTTGAGTTCTGGTGCTTCATTAGCTAATACTTTTAAAATTTAAAGAAATAATGAATTATAATAAAAAAGATATCTTATGAATGAAGAAGCAAATGTATCAATCAGTCCCAGCGGCGAGCAATTTGAGTTGCCAAAACCTGAGGACTATAAAGCAGAATTTGAAAACCTAAAAGAACGTGTTAACCAGGAGCGGGCCAGGAACCGTGAAATTGTAGTAGTTATGGGCGTTGGTTTTGTCGGTGCAGTCATGGCTGCTATTGTAGCCGATACGGTTGATGAAAACGGACAATCCTCAAAATTTGTAATTGGAATGCAACGTCCGAGTACACGAAGTTTCTGGAAAATTCCCATGCTTAATCGCGGTGTTTCACCTGTAAAGGCAGAAGATCCTGAAGTGGATCCGATGATTGACCGCTGCGTCAATGAGAAGCAAACCCTTATGGCCACTTACACCTATGATGTACTTAGGCTGGCCGATGTGGTGGTAGTTGATGTACAATGTGATTATCTCAAGGAGGACCTGGGGAATGTTCGCAGCGGTGAAACCGATATGGCTGCTCTGGAAGCTTCCCTTGGTGATATTGCCGAACGTGTTCCGCCCGAAGCGCTGGTTTTGATCGAAACAACTGTAGCTCCCGGAACGACTGAGCAGGTGGCCTACCCGATCATGAAAAAGGCCTTTCAGAAACGGGGCATCGAAAGCGAACCATTATTGGCCCATAGTTATGAGCGGGTAATGCCGGGCCGTAATTATGTGGCCAGCATCCGGGACTTTTGGCGCGTTTGCAGCGGAATCAATGAAGAATCAAAAAACCGGGTGGTTCAATTTTTGAATGATGTACTGAATACCGACGAATATCCCCTGACGGTTATGGACAGGCCCATTGAATCGGAAACCGCCAAGATTGTGGAGAACAGCTACAGAGCTACCATCCTTGCCTTCCTGGATGAGTGGAGCTTATACTCCGAACGGAATGGTGTGGATCTGATCAAGGTCATTGATGCCATTAAGGTTCGACCGACACACAGCAATATTATTTTTCCCGGACCGGGAATTGGCGGATATTGTCTTCCTAAAGACGGCGGCCTGGGTGTTTGGGCTTATAAACACATTCTTGGCTTTGAGGATGATATATTTAAAATTACGCCCCAGGCCATTGATATCAATGATACGCGTGGTCTGCATGTGGGCCAGATTACCCGTGATGCGCTTCGTAATATGGGTCAGCCGATTGCCCTGGCTGAGGTTCTGGTACTCGGTGCAGCCTACCGTGAGGATGTTGGAGATACGCGTTATAGCGGTTCCGAGATTGTCATTCGTAAACTTGCAGAAATGGGTGCTGAGATCAGGGTGCATGATCCATACGTTGAGCATTGGTGGGAATTTGAACAACAGGATACCTACCCGGGGGTTGGACAAAGCAAAGCCAGATTTTTCCGCAACCAGGAAAAACTTAAAAATATTCGCATTGAAAAAGACATGAAAACAGCACTAAACGGTGCAGAAGCAGTTATCTTTGCGGTACGCCATGAAGCGTATCTTGATCTGGATCCCGATGAAGTGGTGAAGACCATCGGTCAGCCTGCTGCAATTATTGACAGTTTCGGGATTTTAACGGATGAACAAATCCGGCGTTACTTTCAGCTCGGCTGTGAAGTAAAAGGACTGGGACGGGGGCATATTCAAAGGATAAAGGATGAAGTGAGGAAGAAATAAATCCTAAAGTTCTAATTTCTAATTTCTAAATCCTAAATTCTAAAACTCTAAATAAATTCTAATTTCAAATGATTTAATTATCAAAACAGCCTATATCAATTGATTTATAAGAAGTTCAGTAAATTACATATTTCTTGGTTTTGAATTTTGTTATTTGATCATTTGATATTGTTTAGGATTTAGGATTTAGAATTTAGGATTTCAACTTTATCTTTTATTCTTGGCTTTCAATCAAACACACCCAATCTTCCCCTTGATCTTCAGGTGGTTCCCCAATAGAAACCGGGGTG